>JANNEX010000035.1:0-6096 GCA_031379155.1 Rubrivivax sp. | reverse complement strand
TCGATGATGATGGCCGGCACACCCAGTTTCTTCAGCCGCGCACCCAGTGCGATGCCACCCTGGCCGCCGCCTATCACCAGCACATAGGGCTGTTTGTCGAAGCCCAGCGTGCGTTCTTCTTCGGCGCGCTGCTCGGCCCAGTTGCGCCGGCCGCGCACGACACCGTGTTCAGTGCCTTTGATGCGCTGTTCGTGCTTCTTCTCTTCGAAGCCTTTGAGCTCTTGCAGCGTGGTCAGGAGTGTCCAGGCTTTGCCACCTATCAAGCGCAAGTGGCCTTTGCCACGCCCAGTAGCGGTCTCAAAGGTGATCCAGGCTTCGGTGACGCCGCCGGCTTCGCTGCCTTGCCCTTGAATTGACCAGTTAGCCGGCTTGGCTGCTGGCATGGTGGCTTCGAGCATGGCCTGGATTTGCGCCGGCCCTTCGGCGGTTTTGATGTTCCAGGTGAAGGACACCAGGTCGCGCCAGTAGCTGTCGTCGCCGAACAAGGCGGCGGCGTCGGCAAAGCGACCGGCGCTGCACGCGGCAGCGAAGCGGTCAATCCAGTCTTGGATGGTTTGTGTGGGTGTGCTCATGGCTCTCTCCTTCTGTGTGAACGCAAGTTAGCGCAGGCTGTCGTACACAGCGGTCTCAAAAGCGTAGTAGGCGGGCACCGAACCGGTGTCGGCAAAGGGGAAGATCTGCGTCATGTAGACACCGCCCACGCCAGTGGTCGTGTCTATCCAGTAGAAAGAATTGGCCAGGCCGGCCCACATCAAACCACCGGCCGGGCGGCCGGTGAAGACAGGCTCGTGGTTGATCTGAAAGGCCAGGCTCCAGCTCTTTTGCACACCGGGGAAAAACTCGGCGTCGTTGGTCAGGCCGATAGCGGCCTTGAGCAGGCTGACACGGTTGTCGCCCATCTGATTGGTGCCCAGCGCGGCCACGGTCTCGGGCTTGAGCAAGCGTTCGCCGTTCAACTGGCCGCCGTTCAAGACCATGCGCACAAACTTCAGGTAGTCGCCCATGGTGCCGTACAGGCCGCCGCCGCCCATCTCGAATTCCGGCTCTTGCGCAATCTCAAAAGCAAAGGGTGCGAGCTTGCCGTCGGCGCCGCGCAAATGCACGCCCGCCAGGCGGTTGCGCATGTCTGCGCTGATGCGAAAAGCTGTGCTCGTCATGCCCAGCGGGCCCAGCAGGTTGTCTTGCAGGAAGCGGCCCAAAGTCTGGCCGCTGACCGCTTCCACCATCTTGCCGGCCCAGTCGATGTTGATGCCGTATTCCCAGCGCTGCCCCGGGTCAAACAGCAGCGGTGTGGTGAGTGCTTTGTTCTTGCTTTCGGTGATGCCGGGTATGCCCAGCGCGGCCTGCGCTTTTTGGATGTCGGTGTTCCAGATTTCATAGCTGAAACCGGCGCTGTGGGTGAGCAAGTGGCGCAGCGTGATGGGCCGCTTGGGCGCACGCACGGTGGGCTGGCCCTTGGCGTCAAAGCCAGTCAGCACTTGCGCTTCGGCAATCGCCGGCACGACACGCGAGGCCGGCGCGTCGAGGTCGAGCTTGCCGCGCTCCACCAGCTGCACGGCGGCGACTGAGGTCAGCGCCTTGGTCATCGACGCGATCCAGCCCACGGTGTCCACCGTCATGGCCACGCCGCTGCCAAGCGTGCGTTCACCAAAAGCGCCTTCGTAGATGGTGCCTTCGCGGTTGGTGGCCATGGCCACCACGCCGGGCACGGCGCCCGAGGCCACCGCGCCACCCAACACCTGGTCGGCTCTTTGCTTCAAGTCCATGGTCGATTCCTTTGACGGCTGGCCCGGCCGGCATGACCGGACGCGCAACATAGACCCTGGCGCAGCAAAGCGCCAGCGTCCAGTTTTGCTACAGGGTTAATGCGGGGCTTCTGTGCCGCTTCGCGGCGCGGACCAGACCCAGGCGGCACAATCGCGGCCTGCCATGAACGCCACCGCCACGCCCAGCGCTGCCAGCGCCACCAGCGCACCGGCCATCAACCGCTACAAGCCTTTCTGGGCCAAGCGGCTGGGGCGCGCGCCACTCCTGCCCATGAGCCGCGCCGAGATGGACGTGCTGGGCTGGGACAGCTGCGACATCGTCATCGTCAGCGGCGACGCCTATGTCGACCACCCGAGTTTTGGCATGGCGGTGATTGGGCGTGTGCTGGAAGCGCAGGGCTTTCGTGTCGGCATCATTGCCCAGCCCGACTGGCAAAGCGCGGACGCGTTCAAGCAACTGGGCAAACCGAACCTGTTTTTCGGCGTCGCTGCCGGCAACATGGATTCGATGATCAACCGCTACACGGCTGATCGCAAAATTCGCAGCGACGACGCCTACACCCCCGGCGGCCAGGGCGGTGCCCGGCCGGACCGCGCCACGCTGGTCTATACGCAGCGCTGCAAAGAAGCCTGGAGCGAAGTACCGGTGGTCATCGGCGGTATTGAAGCCAGCCTGCGCCGCATAGCCCACTACGACTACTGGCAAGACAAAGTGCGGCGCAGCATCTTGGTCGACAGCAAGGCCGACTTGCTGCTCTACGGCAACGCCGAGCGCGCCATCATCGAAGTGGCGCACCGGCTGGCGCGGCGCGAGGCGGTGGAGAGCATCACCGATGTGCGCGGCACGGCCTTCATGCGGCGTACCGACGAAGCCAGCAGTGCCACTTTCGGCGATTGGTTTCAGATTGATTCGACGGAAGTTGACAGGCCTGGGCGCATCGATTCCTTTATCAATCCTTACCTGACAACGGGTGAGGCTGCGGCTTCGGTGGGTGAGAGCTGTGCGAAAGAATCCGGCGGCGAAAGTTCGGCGGGTGTCAACCTCGTGACCATGCCGGTGAGTCGTAAAACCGGCGCCGTGGCCATGCCCGCGCGTGAACGCACCGTCATCCGCCTGCCCAGCTATGAGCAGGTGAAATCAGACGCCGTGCTCTACGCCCACGCCAACCGCGTGCTGCACCTGGAGACCAACCCCGGCAACGCACGCGCTTTGGTGCAAGCCCATGGCGAGCGTGATTTGTGGATCACGCCGCCCCCCATCCCGCTGACGACGGCAGAGATGGACCACGTGTTCGACCTGGAATACGCACGCAGCCCGCACCCGCGCTATGCCGACGAAAACGGCAGCCACGACCACACCACCAAGATCCCCGCGTGGGAGATGATCCGCTTCAGCGTCAACATCATGCGCGGCTGTTTTGGCGGCTGCACTTTTTGCAGCATCACCGAACACGAAGGCCGCATCATCCAAAGCCGCAGTGAAGATTCTGTGATTCGCGAGATTGAAGACATCCGCGACCGCGTCAAAGGCTTCACCGGCGTCATCAGCGACCTGGGCGGCCCCACCGCCAACATGTGGCGCATAGGCTGCAAGAGCACGGCCATCGAAAGCGCCTGCCGCAAGCCTAGCTGCGTCTACCCCGGCATCTGCCCGAACCTGAACACCGACCATGGGCCGCTGGTCAAGCTGTACCGGCGCGCGCGCGCGCTGCGCGGCGTGAAAAAAATCCTCATCGGCAGTGGCCTGCGCTACGACCTGGCGGTGCAAAGCCCCGAGTACGTCAAAGAGCTGGTGACCCACCATGTTGGCGGTTATCTGAAGATCGCGCCCGAGCACACCGAAGGCGGGCCGCTGAGCAAGATGATGAAGCCCGGCATAGGCAGTTACGACCGCTTCAAGCAGATGTTTGAGCAGTACAGCGCCGAGGCCGGCAAGAAGCAGTACTTGATTCCCTACTTCATTGCCGCCCACCCCGGCACCACCGACGAAGACATGATGAACCTGGCGCTGTGGCTCAAGCGCAATGGCTTCAAGGCCGACCAGGTGCAGACCTTTTATCCCAGCCCCATGGCCACGGCCACGGCCATGTACCACACCGATTTGAACCCGCTCAAAGGCATCAGCCGTGACCCGGCGCGCGCCGAAAAAGTCGACACCGTGCGGGGCGAGAGACGCCGCCGTCTGCACAAAGCCTTCTTGCGCTGGCACGACGCCAACAACTGGCCGCTGTTGCGCGAAGCCTTGAAGTCCATGGGCCGCGCTGACCTGATTGGCAATGGCAAGCACCAGTTGATTCCTACGTTTCAACCGGCCGCGGGCATGGGCTACACCAGTGCGCGGCGCAAGAACAGCACGGCGGCGGGTGAGCGCTCGTCACCTGTGACGCAAGGGCGTTTGCTGACGCAACACACGGGGCTGCCGCCGCGTGACATGGGCGCGGCGCCACCGAAGCTTTCGGCGCGCCGCAAAGCGCGGTAGCTGTCTGTAGCGCCTACACGCCAGCGGCCTTCAGCGCGCTGGTCAGGGCATCCAAGTCGGCCTGCGTGTTGTAGGCCTGCACCGACAAGCGCACAAAAGTCTGACCGCCATGTTGAGTGACTGGCACTTCAATGTGGTGTTGCTCAAACAGGTGCGCACGCAGGCCTTCGGCGTCGGCGGCGCGCACCGGAATGGGCGCCATCTGCGCCAAGGCTTGGCTCGGTGCGATGGCAGTCAAGCCATTGCGCCGTGTCACCACATCCAGCGTTTCACAGGCCATGGCGTGGCAGCGCGCTCGCAGCGTGGGCCAGTCGTGTCGGGCCTGGAATTCAATGGCTGCGGGCACTGCCAGAAATGCGGCCAGGTCGCGTGTGCCTTGCCATTGCAAACGCCGCTCCAGCGTGCTGCGGCCGGTGTAGGCGTCAAAGCCGGTGTGGCCGCCGTCGCCCGCCACATAACCCCAACTGACGACGGTGGCCTGCATGCGCGCTTGCTGTTCGGGCCGCACATGCACAAAGGCCGAACCCTTGGGCGCGCACATCCACTTGTGGCAGTTGCCGGTGTAGAAGTCGGCTGCGATGGCAGTCAGGTCAAGCGTTAGCTGCCCGGGGGCGTGGGCGCCGTCGATGAGGGTCAGGATGCCTGCGTCGCGTGCGCGCTGGCATAGCTGCTGAACCGGGAAGACCAGCGCCGTGGTGGACGTGACATGGCTGGCGAAGATCAGCTTGGTGCGGGATGTGGCGGCGGCCAACAGGCGGTCGGCCCAGGTCTCAGGCTCAAAAGGCAGCGGCACAGCCACACGGCGGTAAAACGCACCGGCCTTGGCGCACACCAGCTCCCAGGTGGCGTCGCAGGCGCCGTATTCATGGTCGGTGGTTAACACTTCGTCGCCGGGCTGCAAGTTCAATGAACGTGCGACGCTGTTTACACCTGTCGTGGCGTTAGGCACAAAGACCAGGTCATCGCCCGATGCGCCCAAGTAGGTGCCGAGCCGTTGGCGCGCCTGACTCAGCAGCGCGCCAGAACGGCGGCCCAAGAAGTGCACGGGGTTGCGTTCCATCTCCAACTGCCAGTGCTGGTAGTTGGCAAACACCTCACGCGGGCAAGCGCCAAAAGAGCCGTGGTTGAGGAAGACGATGTCGGGGTCAAGCAGGAAGTGTTCACGCATGGTGGGTGAGATCTTCGCACCCCGGCACAATCTGCCGCCATGGCCACAGGCAGTCTTCTCGCCCTTCTCGACGACATAGCCAGCGTGCTGGACGACGTGGCCCTGCTCAGCAAGGCAGCGGCCAAAAAGACCAGTGGCGTGCTGGGCGACGACCTGGCCCTGAACGCCCAGCAAGTGGCTGGCGTGGCGGCGGACCGGGAACTGCCAGTGGTGTGGGCGGTGGCCAAGGGCTCAATGATCAACAAGGCCATCCTGGTGCCAGCAGCTTTGGCCATCAGCGCTTTTGCGCCCTGGTTGGTGACGCCGCTGTTGATGCTGGGCGGCACCTACCTGTGTTTTGAGGGCGCCGAAAAGGTCGCGCACCGCTTGCTGCATTCCAGGGCTGAAGACGAGGCCCAGCGCGCAGCCCTGAGCAGCGCCGTGGCCGACCCCACCGTGGACCTGGTGGCGCTCGAGCGCGACAAGATCAAGGGTGCCGTGCGCACAGACTTTGTGCTGTCGGCCGAGATCATCGTCATCGCCCTGGGCACCGTGGCCGGCGCGCCTTTTGGCACGCGTGTGGCCGTGTTGTGCGCCATTGCCGTGTTGATGACGGTGGGCGTCTACGGCTTCGTCGCCGCCATCGTCAAGCTTGACGATGCGGGCCTGTGGCTCAGCCGGCGCGGCGGCGCAGTGTCGCGTGC
>JANNEX010000034.1:0-7208 GCA_031379155.1 Rubrivivax sp. | reverse complement strand
GGCAACACCGCAGGGCGCTTCCCGCGCATCGAGGTCTTTGAGCTGCCCTTCATGATGAACAACGCCGAGGCCACGTCCAAGGCCTATTGGGAATACTTCCAAACCCAGTGCCCCGATGAGTTCAAAGAAACGCAGGTGCTTGCCCTGCATGTGCACGGCCCGGGCATGTTCCACAGCGCCAACAAGTTGATCACCAAGGCGGCCGACTTGAAGGGCATGAAAGTGCGCGGCCCCACGCGCCAAGTCACCAAGATGCTGGGTGCTGTGGGCGCCATTCCCGTGGGCATGCCACTGCCGCAAATTCCTGACGCGCTGAGCAAGGGCACGATTGAAGGCTGCGTCATCCCTTGGGAAGTGGTGCCTTCGGTCAAGGTGCACGAACTCACCAAATTCCACAGCGAATTTGCGCCCGGCACGCCAGCGCTTTACACCACGACTTTTGTGATGGCCATGAACAAGGCCAAGTACGAAGGACTGGCGCCGGACTTGAAAAAAGTCATCGACGCCAACTCGGGACTGGCCGCATCGGCCTGGCTGGGCAAGACGCAGCAGGGTAACGACCCCATCGGTCGCAAGAGTGCCACCGACCGCGGCAACACCATCCACACCTTCACGGCCGCCGAGACGCAAGAGTTCGTCAAGCTCTCATCCAGCATCGACGACGAATGGGTGGCCGACATGGACAAGCGCGGCTTCAAGGGCAAGGCGCTGCTGGACAGTGCCAAGGCGCTGATTGCCAAATACGGCAAGGCTTGAACTGCGCTGAGCGGCGCGGCGCGCGCGGTTCGGGCCGCTGGTGGGCGTCAGGGCAGGTAGGCTGGGTTCAAGGGCACGCCGACCATCGCCCAATTGGCGCTGGCCCCTAAGGGACTGCAGACATTGGTGACCGGCCCGGCCTGATAGGTGGCACCCTTGCCGATCACCTCGCCGCTGCCGAAGGCATCGCCAAAACTGCCTGTCGCATTGCTCACGCCCAACCACCGCAGCAGCTGGCCTGCCCCTGGATAGATGGCACCGGCAGCACCCGTGACCGCCTGCACGGTGGTCACCAGCGCGGCAGGCTCGTTGGCCGTCGTCACGCAGGCCTGTGCACTGAAGGCGGCGGACGCTCGGAAAGTAGCAAACGGCGATTGCTGATTCACGCCGACAAAGGTGGTGGCACCGGCGACGATGTCATTCACCTGTGCCATGCGTACGGTCACGGTGGCGGTGCCGACGGCCGGGCCGACGCGGTACCACATCTCCACGCGCTGCCCGCCGCTGGTGTTGACTTGCGACCCCAGTCGCGACAGGGCAGCGCCGCCGTAGCTCACGCTTTGAACGGCGTTGTTGGCGTTGTCGGCCGCGACGCCGACAACGAGCAGGCGGTTGCTCAGCGCCTCCACCGTGTGTGACCAAGACAGCGTTGATGCAGCGGCCGAAGAACTCTGGCTGGTTGAGGTCGCGCCCAAGCCGCCGTCGAAGAAATACTGAGCCTTGCCCCAGGCCTGCTTGCCGGCCAGGTCGCCAAGCACCAGACCGACGGCGTTGTCGTCACTGAAGTGGATGCCCGCCAACAGCCTTGACGCGGCCGCCTCATTGGCGGCCAGCGTGAAGCTGGCATACGACAGCACCGTCGGCACCATGGGCACCCCCGGCTCGACGCGGCCGAAGTTCGGCGGCAGCGTGGTTGAAAAACCGAAGTAGTCACTGCCCGTGAAGGCGCGCAGGACGGCGGCACTGGCGGCCGAAAAGGTGGCGTGGCCCGAGACCCAGCCGGGGAAGGACGGCGTCAGGTTGCTGCCCGGGTTGTAGGGTGTCCAGGTGCCCGCATCGATCCACTGGTTGGGTTTGCCGGGTCCGCCCCAGGCGAAGGTCTGCCGGCCGCCCAGCAAACGGCGCACTGCGGTGATGGGGCGCACGCCGTCGTACTTGCGCTTGAGATGCCAGGCCACGATGCCGGCGTCGAAGGACGCGTTGTGCATCGCGAAAAACATCTTGGCGTCCTTGTCGATACTGTTGCCGTCGCGGGCAGAGACGGCTTGGGCGAAGAGCCCCCAGTGCCCAGGCGGCAACTCGGAGTCGGGGCCGTCGGCCCAGTACTCGACGATCAGCTTCTTGCTTGCGTCCAGCGTGCTGGCGACGTTGAGGATTTCATCCATGTCGGCTTGCAACTGCGCCGAGCTTTGCAGGAATCGCGGGCCCATCGCGGCCTCGGGGCGGCTGTCGAACTGGCTTGCCGAACTCAAAGCGAAGGGTCTCACCCGTTCCCAATGTGGCGCGACGAAGCGCTGGAGGCTCCCGGTGTTGCTGGTCAGGGGCTGCCAGCGCGTGGGGTCTGTGGCGTTGGTGACGCAGGTGTCGGTGGAAGCTGGCAGACAAAACGGCATCGGACCGTTGACCGGTGCATAGCCCGTGTAGTCGGCATAGGCGCCAGCGGCCAGATCGCCGTACTGGTTGGCGCCATCGTTGCTGCGGCTGGCAATGACAGCGGCGGCGGCGGCATTGCCAATGCCTTGCGGTGTGGCCAGGTTGGTGGACACATCCAGCGGGTCGTAGCCAAAGGCCCGCAGGTTGGCTTCCAGGCGCGCCGCACCGGCCGGGTAGAGGTTCACCAGGCAGCGGTAAGCCGCATAGCTGACGGCCTTGGTTTTGTTGGCGTCGTTGGACTCGGCACTGGGCCGGCGCGGGATCGTGCTTGCTACCGCAGCGATGGCACGCGCGTCAAACGGCACCCAGGCGTCGTACATGCAGGTGTGGGCGATGGCCAGGGCGCGCGCCGCGATGGGCGGGCCCTGTTTGGCCAGCCTCACCTCTTGCAGCGCGGCGCGGTTCCAGGTGACCACGGCTGTCGCTGCGGTCTGCGCCTGGGCGGCCAGCGTTAGGCAAGCCAGAAGAGTGGCCGTGGCCACGGCCCAGAGTCGGTGGAATGTCATGGTGATCCCTTTTGCATCAAGGCAGTGGCCGCCTTGTTCTGTCGCCAATGGACACTTTTATACGCTTGAACCTCGGCCTGGGGCATCCTGCATTCAGGTAGGACAGGGAAGTCCAGCATGGCCACTTGCCGGTGCGTGGCGCCAACTTGCGCAGGGCCAAATCGCCGAAAAACTGACCTGCCGCAGAGCCCAGGGATGGCGCGACCACGGCAGACAAAACCGGCGGCGAAACTCGGCCAGCGCACCGTGATGAGCCCCGCGCAGCGGCCCAAGCGCGCGTTGCCGCGACGGACTGTCCAGTCGAAGTTTCGATGCGGGTTTGATCAAGCGCAGCGATGAGTGCGGCTCAATTCAGCTACAGGGTTATCGCTGGGCCCACCGCGACCAAGGTCGTGTCAGAAATGGCTTTGCATGCGATATTCTTGCTGCCGGGATAACGCGAGCAGCGCCAAGCAACAGGCGTTGCGGCACCAAAAAAACTGCGGCCAACGCGAGATCGTCCTACTAGGGGGAACACTGATGCACACCAACGATTCCACGGGCTCGAAGATCACTGTGTCGGGCAGCCGCAGCCGCAGCCGTCGCTGGCTGGGCGCTGTCGGCATCGTTGGCATTGCGGCAGCGTGCGCGCTGATCGCCACCAGCGCCTGGTCCCAGGCCGCGCCCGTGATTGAAGTGCGCGCCGGCGATACCTTCTCGGCCATTGCCAGCCAGTTCACCAACGGCGTGGCCGGCTGGCGCAAGATGTACCGCAGCGATCTCAGCGGCCTTGCCAATCCCAATCTCATCACGCCAGGGATGCGCTTCGAGATCGCCACCGACGGCGGCGGCGAAAAATACCTGCGACTGATGTCCGGCTCGTCCAAGGCGGCACGCGTGGCGGCTGCGGCCCCTGCTGCTGCGCCAGCGCCGACACGCCCGGCACCGGCGGCAGTGCCTGCCGCCGCACCGGCAACCACTGCAGCACCCGCGGTGGCCGCAGCGCCGGCCCCGGCGGCGGCGCCCGCTTTGGCCGCCGACAAGCCCGATGGCACGCTGGTCATTGGCGTCATGCCCAACGTGTCGGCCGCAGTCTTGAACCAGCAGTACGAGCACATGAAGCGCTACCTTGAACGCGTCAGCGGTGAAAAGGTGAGCATCGTCGTGGCCGCCAACTTCAAGGCCTTTTTCGACAACACCATGAACGGCGACTACGACCTCTCTATCGGTGCGCCGCATTTCGCCCGCGTCGCGCAACTCGACCGCAAGATGGTGCCGCTGGGCATGTACGAGCCGCGCATCAACGCGCTGTTGATCACGCCCTTGGACACCAAGATGACGAGCGTGCGCGATGCGCGCGAGAAAGTCATCGCCTTTGCCAACCCCACCTCGCTGGTGGCGATGTTCGGGCAGCAGTGGCTGCGCGGCCAGAACATGGAAGCGGGCAAGGACTACGAAGTGCGCGGCGCGCGCACCGACCTTGGGGTCGGCCGCATGCTGCTGACCGGCGACGCCGTGGCGGCGATCATGAGCAACGGCGAGTTCCGCGCCTTGCCGCAAGAAGAGTCGTCGCGGCTGAAGATCATGGAGTCTTTCGCCACCATCCCCAACTTCGTGCTGCTCGCTCACCCGCGCCTGGGCCGCGAGCGCACGGCTGCGTTGCGCGGCCACCTGCGAGGCTTCTTTGCCGACAAGGAAGACGGCGCGGCCTTTGGCCGCGCCACCAACCTGAGCGCTATTGTTGAGGCCGAAGAGCCGCAAATGCGAGAGCTCGATGCCCATACGGCGGCCACGCGCCGCATCATGGGCCTGAGCAAGTGAGCACCACTCCCTCAGCCCATTGTGCTGGGTAGTGGACCGCAGGGTGGTAGCTTGAAGCCAAAAGAAGCCTGGCGCGAGTCGGTGGCTGCGACCACGCCGGCGCCGCTCCTGTCGGCCCAGAGCCCGGAGTTGATGTCTGCGCTTTTCGGGCAGGCGGGTATTGCGTCGATGCGTGCTGCTGTTGTCGACTTGACTTCAATGAACTTGCAGTCCAGTTGGAGCCTGAACGCCGACAGGGAAGTGCAGCTCGAAACGCCCGAAGCCGCACCCGACAGCGCCTTTGTCGCGGCCCGAGACGCCAGCGAATCCTTGCGCGACGCGTCGCCCGAATTCACCATGCTGCGCAAGCTCAGTCCGCGTGTGTGGTCGTTTGCCTGGCGCGCAGGCGCCAAGCACATGGTGATCGCAGAGGCTCGCTACCGTGATCGTCGCGACACGCTGGACGAAAGAGACACCGCCATGGTGAGGCTGATGTTTCTGAGCTTCGCCCAGCCCGTCGCATCCGAGGAAGGACGTCCGGCATCGGGCATGCCCGAGCTCGAATGGCCGGTGGTCGACCGCCGCCGTGGCCGTGGTTGGCGCTCGCGGCTGCGCAACCACCGCGTGCCACTGGTGTTGCTGGCTTGCAGCGCACTGCTGACGCTGTGGCTGGCATTGTTCGCCCTGCCGGCGGCTCGTGAACAGGCCGGCGTGCAGCAGGCCGAAGCCGTGCGCCTGCAGAGCCTGGCCGACATGACCATGGCGAAGATGCTGGGCGCCGCGCTGGCTTCTGGAGACTATGGCGAATTGCAGGCAGAGCTGACCATGTTCCACACGCTGGGCTACTTTCCCCGTGCGTTGGTGGTCAATGCCAAAGCACGTGTCGTCGCTGCCGCAGGCACTGGCAACGAAGCCCCCATCGGCGTCGCTGCGCCAGTTGCCCTGAGCAGCACGGCCAAGGTCGTGCCGCTGCTGCGTGGCTCGGAACAGGTGGGCCAGTTTCTGAGCCTGGGCAAGCCCGCCGAAACCCGAAGCCGCGCACCCCCCATGCTGTGGCCGCTGGCGCTGCTCAGTTGCCTGGCCACGCTGGCCGCGGCGGCAATGCTGATGGCGCCGGCCAACTGGCGGCTGCGGTTCAAGGGCTAGTCGTCCGTTTCACCAAAAGCCATTCGAGGTGAAATCAACGGATTTTTTCGCCAGGCTCTTGGGCCTGGCGCCACAGCAAGGCCGCACCGCGCACGCCTGAAGCGTCGCCGTGCAGCGCCGGCAGCAGCCGCGTGCGCACAGCTTGCCCACTGCCAGCCGAGAAAATCCAGCGCCCCCACAGCGCGGGCACTTCGCTGTACAGGTGCGGCATGGCCGACAGGCCACCGCCCAGCACGATGACATCAGGGTCGAGCAGGTTGATGACACTGGCCAGCGCGCGGGCCATGCGTTGCGCGTGGCGCTGCAGGGTGGCGGCGCAGTTGGCATTGCCTTCCTGCGCTTGCGCGGCAATAGCCACGGCATCCAGCGTGCCGCCGTGCAGCCGTGCATGGTCACGCGCCAGCCCGGGGCCGCTGACGAAGGATTCGATACAGCTGCGCTGGCCGCAATAACATTCAAAGTCAGGGGTGGATTTGTCTTCCCAAGGCAAAGGGTTGTGGCCCCATTCGCCGGTCAGCCCGTTGGCCCCCGTGAGCAGCCGGCCGTGCACGCTGATGCCAGCGCCCGTGCCGGTGCCCAGGATGGCGGCGAAGACCACCGCAGCACCCGCACCGGCGCCGTCGGTGGCTTCAGACAAGGCCAGGCAGTTGGCGTCATTCGCCAGGCGCAGCGGCAGGCCGATGGCGGCTTGCAGGTCGGCTTGCAGTGGCATGCCGTTAAGGCAAGTCGAGTTGCAGTTTTTCATCAGGCCCGCTGCGCTGGGCGTGCCCGGTGTGCCCATGCCCACGGTGATGGCGGCACCTTGGCTGGCGGCCACGGACCGAGCTTGTGCCACCAAGGCGGCCAGGGCGCCGAGCGTGCCGGCGTAGTCGCCAGCCGGTGTGGGCTGGCGCTGGCGCCACCGTTCAATGCCATGCGCGTCGAACAGCCGCGCTTCGATCTTGGTGCCACCCAGGTCAATGCCCAGGCTGAAGGTGGGTTCGCTCAAATGGCCTGCGTGCGCTCGTTCAACCAAGCCAAAGCGGCACCACTGACCAAGGGCGTTAGGCGTTCACGCACCGTGGCGTGGTAACGGTTGAGCCAATCCACTTCGTCGGCGCGCAACAGGCTGCGCTCAAGGCAGCGCGTGGCTATGGGGCACAGCGTAAGCGTTTCGAATTCAAGGAATTCAGCGAAGGTGTTTCCTTCTGGCGTGGTGGCCGCGACGTTGAGCACCAGGTTCTCGATGCGCACGCCCCATTGGCCAGCCCGGTA
The DNA here is from genome assembly GCA_031379155.1 of Rubrivivax sp. Classification (GTDB taxonomy): domain Bacteria; phylum Pseudomonadota; class Gammaproteobacteria; order Burkholderiales; family Burkholderiaceae_C; genus Rubrivivax. The sequence goes on along the minus strand of JANNEX010000034.1, from coordinate 114 downwards.
CACGCCGGGTTCGATGCTGGTGATCATGCCCGGCTCCATCGCCATGTGGGCGTCGGGCACGGCCTTGCTGATGCTTTGCGGCCCTTCGTGCACGGCCAGAAAGTAGCCCACGCC
>JANNEX010000018.1:0-5018 GCA_031379155.1 Rubrivivax sp. | reverse complement strand
GCAGGCGGTTGCGGGCGTCTTGGGTGCTCATCTTGATGCCGCCTTCTCACGCTGATTCTCTCGTTGCTGGCGGCGTTCAAACACCTTGCGCAAGAAGCGCGTCAGTTCGTCCTTTTCGGCGTCGACGACATCGATGCGCTGATCGTCGCTGGCATCAAAACGCAGCACCTGCCAGCCCCAGGCCGGCACCGGCTCGGTCGAGGCCTGCGGCGGCATTAGATAGGCCACGATGCCGGGTGCCGCGTCGCGCCCAGGGGCAAGTTTGTTTTCGACCTTGTTGATCTGCGCCACCAGCGCTTCTGAGGTCTTGCGACCCCACAGCAGCACCACGCCGTCGGCGTCGTCGAGGTTGGGAAAGCTGTCGATCTGGTCCACCGGCAGGCCGCGTGCGCGCAGGTTCAGCGGCGGCACACGGCCGGGGGCGAGCTGGCCACAAACCTCTTCCCATTTCACGCGAATTTGTTCGCCCAGGGTTTCCCAGACATAACGTTCGTGTTGGTTGCTCTCGATGTAGATGCGCACAGCCTGCGCCACGGGTGCCGCCTTTGCGATGGGGCGCAGCTGCTCGAGCAGCGCGTCCAGGCTGTGGCTGGCCACGTTCAGGCTGGCGACATAGGCAGCACCTCCTTGCCACTGCTCGGGCGCGGGCGCCGGGCCTGGCGGCGTGTTGCGCAGGTCCAGCCAATGCAAGTTTTCGGCGGCTTTGCCTTTTGTCAGCCAGGCGTCGCGCTGCAGCTGCAAGTGGCCACCGGGGGCCAGCGTGGTGAGCATGACGGGCGCGTCATCAAAGGCCAGCACCAGGTGGTCGGCCGACGCGAATTCGGCAAAGTCGGCAAACACCGCGTCTTGCGTGATCAAGCGCGCCGCCAGGCCACGTTCGCTCAAGCGCGCGGCGGCGGCATTGGCGGCGGCCATGCACGCAAAAGGCACGAAGCCAATCAGCGCGCTGGCCCCGCTGGGTGAGGCCTGGCTGGGCACCGGCGGCGCGGCTGCCACGGCCGCTGGCACAGCCGGCGCCTGCGTCGGCTTGGCGGCCACAGCCGCCTTGAGCTTGCCCACCAAGTCGCTGCGCAAGCGCTCAAAAGGTAAACGAAAGCCCGGCGACACCAGGCCCGGACCCATATAGATGTCGAGCGGCCGGTTGCGGTCACTGGTCTCGAAAAACGGCATCCAGATCTGCTCGCCACCCGGCATCAGGCCCTGCCAGGCCTTGCCACCGCTGACCGAGAGCATGGCACTTTCAGACAGCGCCACGATGTACAGCCGCTGCCGAAAACCATCATCGCCAAACAGCGACTTGAAGTACTCGAGCTCGCGCAGGCACCAGTCACTTTGTGCGTAGTTGTCATGCACCACGATGATCATGGCAAACGAAGCTGCGACGCGTTTTTGCAGCTCTTCGCTGAGCACCCCGGCGACGGGCCCGTTTTCACCCGACAGGTGCAGGCGCGGCAGATTGACGCCGCGCAGCAGCGCGTCCAGGCCTCGTTCAAGCTCGTTGCGAAATTGGGTGACCCAGTTGAACCAGGCCGCGTCATCGGCGTGGGCGTAGCTGATAAAGGCGGTGAACTCGCAGTCCTTGAGAGGCTTCATGCAGTGGGGTCAAGCACCTGGGGCGGCAATGTCATTGTGAGCAGCGTAGGCGTTCAGGGCGGGCCGATGCTAGGGGTGGCCTGGGGGCTTGTAAAGGCGCCCTGCCCTCCTGCCAGCCCCCTAAGCTGGCAGTGCACGGGGTGCGCGTCGGCCACGCACATGCAAGGCCACCAAACCGGCCGACGCTACACCCAGCAGCAGAGTGAGAGCCGCGCCGCCAAACACCCCGGCTGTGTGGCCATGGTCCAGCAGCCAGCCAAAGGCCGGTGCGGCCAACGCAAAGCCGGCGTCCAGACCCGAGTACACGGTGCCATACACGCGGCCCGTGGCACCGGGCGGTGAAGCACGTTTGATGAGCATGTCGCGCGAAGGCCCGGCCAGGCCGGTGCCCGCCCCGGCCATGGCCGCCACCACCGCCGCAGCCAAGGGCGGCAGCACGCCGCTGGCCACCAGCAGCAGCAAGCCAGCAGCAGCCGCCAGGGCCAGCGCGATGGTCAGCTCCAGGCGCGCCACACGCGCGGCCACAAAGCCACCCACCAACATGCCCACCACGCCGCACAGCATGTAGCCGGTGACGACAAAGGCCGTGGCCGACAGCGGCAGGCCGTACATGCCCGCCAGCGCCGGGCCGGCAAAACTTTGCATGGCCGCCAGTGCCGCCGTGCTCCAGAAGAAATAAGAAAAACACAGCCACACCGAAGGCAGGCGCAAGAAGGCCATGGGATGTTCGGTGGCGGCGCCGACCGCTGCCGTGCTCTCGGTTGCCAAAGCGGCACTGCGGTCATTGATGTCATCCCGGCGCAAAGCCAGCAGCAGCAGCACCGCCAGTGCCCACAACGCCGCCGCCAGGCAGGCCGTGCGCCACGAACCGCTGAGCTCTGAAATGCCGATGAGGAAGATCGGCGCCACCGCCCAACCCAGGTTGCCCGAGATGCTGTGCAGCGAAAACGCATGCCCCAGTCGCGCCGAAGAAACGCGCTTGTTCAGGATGGTGAAGTCAGCCGGGTGAAACGGTGAATTGCCCAGCCCCGCCAACGCCGCCGCCAGCGTCAAGCCAGCCAGGCCTTGTGCGCTGGCCGCCGTCACGGCGGCGGCCACGAAACAGCCCAGCGCGGCCATCAACACCGGCCTGGCACCCACGCGGTCGACCAGAAATCCAGCCAGCGCCTGGCCCACGCCGGAGATGGCAAAAAACAGCGACACCAGCAGGCCCAGCTGCGAATAGCTCAGGCCAAAGTCGCGGATAAAGGCCGGGAACAGCGGCGGCAGCAGCATGTGGAAAAAATGCGAAGTGCCGTGCGCCAGGCCGACCAGTCCGATGACGGTGAAGTCGGCACGCGCCGCGTTAAGCAAGGGTGGGGCTGTGGACATGGCGGCCGGGGTAGGATGAAGCTTCAAACAGCATTGCCCGCATCATGCCAGCCGCCACCCACCAGGTTCTTTTTGACTACACGCGCCAAGACGCCAGTGGCAGCAGTTGCACCGCCCAGGCCTGGGCCAAAGTGCCGCCCGCACTGACCCCTGCCGAGCGCACGCGCACCATCGAACGCGCTGCGGACTTGCTCAAGGCCAAAGGCGCCGTGCTGGTGGCGCATTACTACGTTGACGGCGACATCCAGGACCTGGCGCTGGCCACGGGCGGCATGGTGGCTGACTCACTGGAAATGGCACGCTTTGGCCGCGACCACGCGGCGCAAACGCTGGTCGTGGCGGGGGTGCGCTTCATGGGCGAGTCGGCCAAGATCCTGAGCCCGCACAAGCGTGTGCTGATGCCCGATCTGGACGCCACATGCAGCCTGGACCTGGGCTGCCCACCGCAGGCCTTTACAGCCTTTTGCGACGCCCACCCCGACCGCAAGGTGGTGGTCTACGCCAACACCAGCGCGGCCGTAAAAGCGCGCGCCGACTGGATGGTCACCAGCTCTTGTGCGCTGGCCATCGTCGGCCACCTCAAGGCGCAAGGCCACAAGGTGCTGTGGGCACCCGACCGCCACCTGGGCCGCTACATCCAGGAGCAAACGGGTGCCGACATGCTGCTGTGGAACGGCGCCTGCATCGTGCACGATGAATTCAAGGGGCTGGAGCTGGACCTGCTGCGCCGCCAGCACCCCGGCGCCCTGGTGCTGGTGCACCCTGAATCGCCCAAGAGCGTGGTCGAACAGGCCGACGTGGTGGGCAGCACCACGCAGCTTTTGAATGCCGTGGTCAACGGCAAGGCGCCGGCCTTTATCGTGGCCACCGACAACGGCATCTTGCACCGCATGCGTCAACTCGCACCCGGCAAGTTGCTGATTGAAGCGCCCACCGCAGGCAGCAGCGCCACCTGCAAGAGCTGCGCGCACTGCCCCTGGATGGCCATGAACGCGCTGCAAGGCGTGGTGGCTTGCCTGGAGCAAGGCAGCGGCGAAATTCAGGTGCCTGAACCCACACGCGCCCAAGCACTGGGCTGCATTGAACGCATGCTGGACTTTGTCAAACGCAACCCGGCCAGCATCACAGCAGCGCCGGGCGGATTTGTGCCACAGGTGGGTCCGGCCTGAACCGGCGCGCGCACTTCAGCATCTGCATGCGCTGCCGATATCACGCTTGAGCCCCATGCCGGGGCGCAAGAGCGAGAACCGCCGAACATGAGCGCAGACTCCACTTCCGTGCGCAACCACAATGAGCGTGCCGTGTATGGCGCGGTGTCGCGCCAGGCCGCGCACCGCCCCGGCCTTCGCCCCGGCCTTCGCCACAACCCCGGACTGCTGGCCGACGCTGCTTGCGTGGCGCTGAACCGGCTGGCACCGCGCTGCATCCGCCACGAAATGGACTTTGTTTCTTACCTCAGGGCCCGCAACGCCATGAGGGCCCGTGGCTGAGCTGCAAGACAGCCTGATCATTGCCGCCTGGGAACAGTGTTATCTGGACCCGCTGGCGGCACGTGATCTGGGCCACCAGATTGCCCAAGCCGGTGGCGCGCGCGCCGCCATGGGCTGGCTGCATGTGGCCTTGGCCGAGGTGCGTGTGGGTGACGTCAGCCAGGTCGCCGCGGCGCTGGACAGTGCGCGTCAAGGCTTTGCCTTGCAGCAAGACGCCCACGGCCAGGCCTGGTGCGACGAGGTGCAGGCAATTGCCCTGCGCCGTGGCGGTGACTATCCCTCCTGCGCCCTGCTGCAAACCGAGATCGACCGCCGCGCCGCGCCACCCGCTGACCCCATGCTGCGCTTCGTGGCACACAACTCGCGCGCCATCACGGCCAAGCTGATGGGCGAAACTGACAGCGCACTGCGCCACTTTTACGCCGCCAGCGACGCCGCCCAGCAAACCGGCCTGGCCGGCCCGCGCATCACCGCACTCAGCAACCTGGGTGGCTACCACCAGGACCTGTACAACCTGGACGACGCGCGGCGCCTGAGCGAGCAGGCCTTTGCCGCCGCGCGCGA
>JANNEX010000003.1:0-1665 GCA_031379155.1 Rubrivivax sp. | reverse complement strand
CAGTTGTTTGGCAAACAGGCCAGTGGTTTGGACAGCGTGGAAGGCGCGCTGCTGGCCGCCATGGTGCGTGCGCCCAATGCCACGGCCAGCGCGCTGCAACGCCGTGCTTGTGAAGTGTTGCGCCAACAAGCGCAGGGCTGCGAAGGTCTGGCCACCAGCATCGCGCAGGCCCTGGCGCGCAGGCCCGGCCCGGCATCTGGCGAAAGCCTGGCGCCGCACCTGGCGCAACACTTGAACCGCAGCCGCGCAGGCGACTCAGGCGGCGCCAAACAACTGCGCAGCACGCTGGACGAGCGCGTGCAGCGTCTGGCCCTCTCTTCCCTGCGCCGTCAGTTGAGCGAACTGCGCGGCCGCAACGTCGAAGACGGCGCCGTGGTGGTGCTGGACAACGCCAGCGGCGATGTGCTGGCCTGGGTCGGCTCCAGCGGAGCACTCTCATCCGCCGCCGATGTCGACGCCGTGCTGGCGCGCCGCCAACCCGGCAGCACGCTCAAACCCTTTGTCTACGCGCTGGCTTTGCAGCAGCGCCTGATCACCCCGGCCAGCGTGCTGGACGATTCGCCCTTGCAGATCAACACCGCCGGCTCGTTGTACCAGCCGCAGAACTACGACCACGCCTACCGTGGCCCGGTGAGTGTGCGCACGGCATTGGCGTCCAGCCTGAACGTGCCAGCCGTGCGCGTGGGCGCCATGCTGGGCCCGCAAGCGCTGTTTGACAGCCTCAACCGCAGTGGCCTGCGCCTCACCGAGAACGCCAACTTCCACGGCCACGCGCTGGCTTTGGGCAGTGCCGATGTGACGCTGCTGGACCTGGCCAACGCCTATCGCATGCTGGCGCGCCAGGGCCTGTGGTCGCCAGCGCGTTGGCAGCCAGGCGCGGCCCTCACCAAAGACCAACGGGTCTTGCCCGCCGCCGTGGCCTGGCAGGTGGCCGACATGCTGGCCGACCCTGCCGCACGTGCCACCACCTTTGGCCTGGACAGCCCGCTGGTGACACGCGGCTGGGCGGCGGTGAAAACCGGCACCAGCAAAGACCTGCGCGACAACTGGTGCCTGGGCTTCAGCGGCCGCTACACGGTGGGCGTGTGGGTGGGCAACGCCAGCGGCGCGCCCATGCATGGCGTCAGCGGGGTGAGTGGCGCGGCACCCGTGTGGCGCGAGTTGATGGCCGCGCTGCACGCGCAAGAAGCTTCACGCGCGCCGCCCATGCCGCAAGGTTTGGCGGTGGTGGCTGGCGAGGCGTACTTGCTGGGCACCGAGCCGATGGGACGGGAATCGACCGTCAGCCATCGCATGCCCGCCTTTGGCATTCAAAGCCCACGCGACGGCAGCGTCATCGTGCTCGACCCCGAGATACCGCGCGGCGCGCAGCAACTGGTGTTTGCGGGGCAAGACGGACAGTGGTTTGTGGGCGGCCAGCGTGTCGGCAGCGGCACGCGTGTGAACTGGCTGCCCCGGCCTGGCCGCCATGTGCTGGAGCGGCGATCCTCTGAGGGCAGCGACCGCGTGGTGTTTGAGGTGCGCGCCGCGCCGCCCCGGCGCACCGCCATCAGCTCGAAGAGCGGCTGAAAAGGCGCTCAGTCGCCACGTCGATGACCACGCCACACAGGCTGTACAGCAGCGAGCCAATCAGCGCGGCAGAAAAGCCCGCGACGTTGAAATCAT
>JANNEX010000001.1:0-2274 GCA_031379155.1 Rubrivivax sp. | reverse complement strand
TCAATGGCCGGCACGGTGGCGGTTTGGAAGAAGGCGTTATAAAAAGGCAGCTCTTTCAACTGCTGCGTGGCGGCGTCAATCAAGGCCTGCTGGCCATAGCCGACATTCACGCACCACAGGCCGCTCATGGCGTCCAGGATTTTGTGGCCTTCGCTGTCCCACAAATAGATGTTGTCGGCGCGCGTGATGATGCGCGAGCCCTTCTTGGCCAAACCCTGAAAGTCAGTGAAAGGGTGCAGGAAGTGCGCTGAGTCAGCGGCTTGCAAATCGGCGGTGGAGCGTTGTGTTTTGAGCACGGTGTTCATGGTGTGTCTCCTTAAACGTGCAGCAGTAAATGCTCACGCTCCCAAGGCGAGATCACCTTCATGAACTCGGCGTACTCGATCTCTTTGACCTCGGTGTAGACGGTGATGAAGGGCTTGCCCAGCACGGCTGCCAAGTCGGCTTCATTGCGCAACAACGTCAGCGCTTCACCCAGGCTGCGCGGCAATTGGAAGTCGCCCAGGTAGGCGTCGCCTTTGCACTCAGGCGCCGGCTCAATCTTGTTCATCATGCCCAGGTAGCCACAGGCCAAAGTGGCGGCCAGCGCCACGTAGGGGTTGGCGTCGGCCCCGATGACACGGTTTTCAACGCGCCGCGCCGACGCGCTGGCCACCGGGCTGCGTATGCCCACGGTGCGGTTGTCGGTGCCCCACTGGATGTTGATGGGCGCGGCGTTGCTGCGCACCAGGCGGCGGTAGCTGTTGACGTAGGGCGCAAACAGCGCCATCGCTGCCGGGATGTATTTCTGCAAGCCACCGATGTACCAGCGAAATTCATTGCTGGCCGTGAAGTCAGGGTTGCTGAAGACGTTCTGCCCCGTGGCCTTGTTGAGGATGCTTTGGTGGATGTGCATGGCGCTGCCGGGCTCGCCAGCAATCGGCTTGGCCATGAAGGTGGCGTACATGTCGTGGCGCAGCGCGGCTTCACGCACCGTGCGCTTGAACATGAAAACTTCGTCGGCCAGGCCCAGCGGGTGGGCGTGGAAGAAGTTGATCTCCATCTGGCCCGCGCCCACTTCATGGATCAGCGTGTCGACGTTGAGCTCCATCTTTTCGCAGTAGTCGTAAACGTCCTCGAAGAGTGGGTCGAACTCGTTCACGGCGTCGATGCTGTAGGCCTGGCGCGATGTTTCGCTGCGCCCGCTGCGGCCCACGGGGGGCTTAAGTGGCACGTCAGGGTCGACGTTGCGCGCCACCAGGTAGAACTCCAATTCCGGCGCCACCACGGGCGCCCAGCCTTGGGCGTCAAACAGGCCACAGACATGGCGCAAGACCGAGCGCGGCGCAAAGGGCACCAGAATGCCATCGCGGTCATAACAGTCGTGAATGACTTGCGCCGTGGGGTCGGTGGCCCAGGGCACGATGCGCACCGTGGTCGGGTCGGGCTGCAAGTGCATGTCGCGGTCGGTGGGCGTGATGACGTCGTAGTAAGGCCCTTCTTCGGGGAACTCACCCGTCACGCCCATGGCCACCACGGCTTCGGGCAGGCGCATGCCGCGGTCTTCGGTGAACTTTTGGCGCGGCAAGATCTTGCCGCGTGCCACGCCGGTCAGGTCGGGCACCAGGCACTCGATCTCGGTGACGCGGTTTTTGTCGAGCCACTGCTCGAGGTCGCTGAAAGTGAAAGTTTCTCTGGCCATCATGGGGCACCTATCGTCTGTGTAGCGCGGCAGCGGGGCTGCCGTCGGGTCCGTGCTTTTTAAGCGTTAGGCAGGGACGGCAGGCAATGGGCCTCGCACACGGTCACGGTAAGTGCGCACGGCTGCGCCAAAGGCTTGCAGGATGTGCATAGACAGCGCGTTGCTCTCGGCCTGCCATTCAGGATGCCATTGCAGGCACAGGTTGAAGCCGGGGGCGGTGGGCATCGAGAAAGCTTCGATCAGGCCATCGGGTGCTAAGGCTTCAACGCGCAGCCCGCTGGCCAGGGTCTTCACACCTTGGCCGTGCACGGAATTGACTTCGAAGCGGCCGGGGCCAACGATGCTTTCCAGCACGCCGCCTTTGACGACGTCGATGCTGTGCGCCAGACCGTAGGCCACGTGCGCCGCAGTGTCCTTGGGTGCGCGGTGGTCTTGGTTGCCCGGCACTTCCTGAATCGCTTGATAGAGCGTGCCGCCCAGGGCCACATTGGTCTCTTGCGTGCCACGGCAGATGGCCAACAGCGGCACGCCACGCGCCAGCGCCAGGCGCACCAGTGGCAGCGTCCAGGCGTCACGTTCTGGATCCAGCGGCA
>JANNEX010000442.1:0-2995 GCA_031379155.1 Rubrivivax sp. | reverse complement strand
CCTGGGCACATCCGCGTCTGCCCGGCTGACCACGGCGGTGCAGGCTTTTGCGGGTGCCACCACGCGCACCACGCAGCGTGCCGCGCTGGACGAGTTGCTGCTGGCTTGGGCCAGCACCAATCCGCAGACCACGGCTTGGGTCATGGGCGCAGGCATGAAGACTTACGTAGTCGATGACCGCGACGCCTTTGAGCGAGCGTTTGGGACAGTGTTGGACGTGCGGCGCCCGGGCTGGCGAAGCCTGTTGCCCATGGCATTGTTTCCAACCACCCAGGGCTCGGCGCTGACACCCGAGGCAAACCAACTGGTCGCGATGGCCCAGGCTGAAGGGCTCATCGTGGGCTTCAGCCTCACGCAGGACGACGCGTCCATGCATGGCGGCACTTCCAGGGAACACTGGGTCGCACAAGCGGTAGCGTTCCAGAGTCTGGATCAGCTGACGCGTGATTTCCAGCGCATTGCCGTCTTACAGGCATTCAACGGACAGGACTTTCTCAATCAGACCGGCTTGCGACAAGAGATGAGAACCTGGCGGGGACAGGACACCACACTGACCAGCCCACCCGCCGCCGTCCTGGCCCTGATGGCCCAGTCCTACCAGGCCTTGGGCGATTCGGTCTACGCAGCCCTGGCCCTGCAAACCCGCCTGCGGCCCTACCTGGACGCGGTTGAATTGGTCATTGATGCGGCGGGCATCCGCTTCGACACAGTCGCGCTACAGGGATTGCTAGACGCGAAGTACGCCGCCACGCCCGGCACGGGCCTTGAAGACTTGGCTGAGCTGGTGCGCTTTGCGCAGCCCACGCTTGCGGCGGTGGGTTACGACGGCTTGGCGCTGCTGCGTCAGCGCATGGATGCGCTGCCTGCCGGGTCGCCCTTGCTTGTGGGGGCTGCGGCGGCAGGTGTGACCTACGCGGCAACCTATGCCGGCAGTGCTCAAGGCGATGTGATCCTTGGGGACGCAACGAACAACACGTTGGGCGGCTTGGCCGGTGACGACATCATCGATGGCGGCGCAGGCAACGACACGCTGACAGGAGGCGATGGCGCCGATTGGTTGTTTGGACGGGCGGGCAACGACAGCCTGAGCGGCGAAGCCGGCAGCGACACGCTCGATGGTGGCGCCGGCAATGACAACCTCACTGGCGGCCTGGGCAACAACACTTACGTCTTCGGCCGGGGTGACGGCCAGGACTGGATCAGCTACAGCGCCAACGACCTGACGGTCGGCAAGCTCAACACGCTGCAGTTCAAGGCCGGTGTGGCGCCTACTGACCTGGTCATGCGCCAGGTCTGGAGCGGCGGCTTTGGCACCAACGCGGCGCTGGAAGTGGCCATCTCTGGCACCACCGACAAGGTCGTCATCGACGGCTTCTTCCAGGCTGACAATCCCAACACCGGCTACAACCCGGTGCAGCAGTTGAGCTTTGCTGACGGCACCGTATGGTCCATCGCCACCATCCAGGACAAGCTGTTTGCGGGCACGGCCAGTGATGACTGGATTGCCGGCACGCTGAACAACGACATCATCGTGGGCGGCGCCGGTAACGACACGCTCAATGGCCGTGCAGGCAATGACACGCTGTCGGGCGACATGCGCCACCAGCGCGTGGTCGTGAGCGCCAGGGCAGATCTGGCCGACGGCGTGGGCGCCATCATGCAGTTGTGGGTCCAGGGCAAGCTTGCCGGCACCACCACAGTTGCTTCCACAGCCTTTGCGGACTACAGCTTCGAGACCGACTTCGCCCTGGGCGCTGACGCCCGTGTCGATGTGGTTTTCGTCAATGACGACATCATCAATGGCCAAGACCGCAACCTGCACGTCGAACGTGTCACGGTAGGCAGCTATGTCATGTTGCCCACCGACGCGGGAGTGAGCATCGACAACGGCTTTGGCACTGCGGCCTTTGATGGTTTGAGCGTCAGCCCCGGAAATCCTTCGCTGTGGAGCGCAGGCGCCCTTCGCTTCACGGTACCCGTGGCCGTCTTGGGCGTGGCGGGCAACGACATCCTCAACGGCGATGCAGGCAACGACATCTTAGATGGTGGCGCAGGCAACGACACGCTCAGCGGTGGCGACGGCAATGACTCGCTTGAAGGCGGCATCGGCAATGACAACCTCACCGGTGGCCTGGGCAACAACACCTATGTCTTCGGCCGTGGCGACGGCCAGGACTGGATCATCTACAGCCCCAACGACCTCACCGCCGGCAAGCTCAATACGCTGCAGTTCAAGGCCGGTGTGGCTCCCGCTGATCTGGTCATGCGTCAGGTGTCGAGCCCCTCCCTTGGCGGCAATGCTGCGCTGGAGATCGCCATCGCCGGCACCACCGACAAGATCGTCATCGACGGCTTCTTCCAGGCTGACAACCCCAGTGGTGGCTACAACCCAGTGCAGCAGTTCAGCTTTGCCGATGGCTCGACTTGGTCGGTAACGACCATCAAGGACAAGTTGTTCTCCGGTACTGCCGCTGACGACTCGATCAACGGCACGCTTGCCAATGACGTCATCACTGGCGGCGCAGGCAACGACACGCTGGCCGGCCGCGCTGGCGATGACACGCTGATCGGTGGCGACGGCAATGACAGCTTGTCTGGCGAGGCCGGCATCGACGCCTTACTGGGCGGTGCGGGCAACGACACGCTTAGCGGTGGCGATGGCAACGACACGCTCGAAGGTGGACTTGGTAACGACACGCTGAACGGCGGTCTGGGCAACAACACCTACCTCTTCGGCCGTGGCGACGGCCAGGACTGGATCATCTACAGCGCCAACGACCTGACGGTCGGCAAGCTCAACACGCTGCAGTTCAAGGCCGGAGTGGCCCCCGCTGATCTGGTCATGCGTCAGGTTTCGAGCCCCTCCCTTGGCGGCAATGCTGCACTGGAGATCGCCATCGCCGGCACCACCGACAAGATCGTCATCGACGGCTTCTTCCAGGCTGACAACCCCAGTGGTGGCTACAACCCAGTGCAGCAGTTCAGCTTTGCCGAT
>JANNEX010000438.1:0-3731 GCA_031379155.1 Rubrivivax sp. | reverse complement strand
GTCAGCTGGCTGAGCAGCAGCTTTGATGCCACAGCCACGGTGTTGACCAAGCTCATGGGCAAGGGCGAAGCGGCGTCCAGGCGCGAGCTGATGGAGTTGCATGGCGACACGGTTGAAGTGGATGTCTGAGCCGGCTAACGTCGATGTGAAGCGCAGTCCCTTGCGCCTGCGCCCAACGCTGCTGTCGGACCTGGACTTTGTCGTCAGCGTTGAAACCGACGCCAAGAACAGGCCCTTCATCACACCGTGGGAACGCACCCAGCACGAAGGCGCGGTGCGCTTCCCGGACTTTCGCCATTTCATTGTCGAGACTGACGCCCACGCGCAAGGCGGGCGCGACGGTTTTGTCATCTTGCAAGGCTGCCGCAACCCGCACGGCAGTGTCGAGCTCAAGCGCTTGGTTCTGCAAAGCAAAGGCCAAGGCCTGGGCCGGCGCTGTGTGCGCCTGCTCAAACAAATGGCCTTCCGTGACCTGCACGCGCACCGCTTCTGGCTCGACGTGAAGCTGCTCAACAGCCGCGCGCTGGCGCTCTACGCCAGCGAAGGGTTTGTCGAAGAGGGCCGGCTGCGCGAAAGTGTGCGCGTCGGCCCGGGCGCTGACGGCTATGACTCGCTGGTGGTGATGAGCCTGCTCGACCGCGAGTACCAAGCGCGTGTGGCGCTGGGCCTGGAAACCCAGGCCTGAAGCAGGCCCAAAGCGCGGGCCAAAGGAATCAGCTCGCCGCCTTCCAGAAGATGTAGTCGGCCTGGTAGTTGACGGTCTGCTTCTGACCCAGGCTGGCGGCCGCGCAAGGCAGCGCGGGCGCCACGCCGCCGCGTGTGGCTACACGCTGGATGTGGCTGATGCCACTCATCGCGCCGCTGCCCGTGGCCGCATTGGCCTTGACCAGTTGCAGCGGGATGTTGCCCGCACCCGCCGGTGCGACCGCCAACTGCGCGCCAGTTAGCTTGGAGCCGTCCAGCGCAGCCCAGGTGGCGGGCGGGCCGAAGTAGCTGCCCACGGTTTTGCCGCTGCGGTCGTTCAGCGCTGCTTTGGGGCCGACAAAAACCCATTCGTGGGCGTCCGCCATACCGGCTTTCACTCGGCATTCGTAGGTGATCTCACCCACACCCACGGTTTCCATGGCCACCCGGTGGCCAGCGGGTACCTTCACGGCGTCGGGCAGGCTGTCTTGCACGTAGCTGGGGGTGCTGGCGCAGCCGGCCACGACGGTGGCTGCAAGGGCCAGCAGGGTGGTGTGCAACTTCATGGGGTGGACTCCGATTTGTAGGGTGACAGCGCAGCCATACGCCGCAAAGTCGATGTTGGATGCAGCCGCCACGCGCTGGGGGATACTCGCGCCCTTTCCTGCCATCTGAACCCTGTTTCCGCGCGCCATGCCCGACTTGTTTGACCCCCCGCCACCCGACCCCGCCGACACCCTTTCACTGGGCGACTACGCGCAGCGCGCTTACCTGGAATACGCGCTGTCGGTCGTCAAGGGCCGCGCCTTGCCTGACGTGTGCGACGGCAACAAGCCGGTGCAGCGGCGCATCCTGTACTCGATGATGCGCATGGGCCTGTCGTATTCGGGTACGGGCGGCGCCAGTGGTGCCCCCAGGCCGGTGAAAAGCGCGCGTGTCGTGGGCGACGTGCTGGGCAAGTACCACCCGCACGGCGACACGGCGGCCTACGACGCCATGGTGCGCATGGCGCAGAACTTTGCCCAGCGCTACCCGCTCATCGACGGTCAAGGCAACTTCGGCAGCCGCGACGGCGACGGTGCTGCCGCCATGCGCTACACCGAAGCGCGCCTGGCACCCATCGCGCGCTTGTTGCTGGACGAAATTGACGAAGGCACGGTCGACTTCCAGCCCAACTACGACGGCAGCGAACAAGAGCCGCGTTTGCTGCCGGCGCGCCTGCCCTTTGTGCTGCTCAACGGCGCCAGCGGCATTGCCGTGGGCCTGGCCACCGAAATGCCCAGCCACAACCTGCGTGAAGTGGCGGCGGTCTGCGTGGCGCTGATCAAAAACGACAAGCTCAGCGACGACGAGTTGTACGCGCTGCTGCCGGCGCCCGATTTCCCCGGCGGTGGCCAGATCATCAGCCCTGCGGCCGACATCCGCGAAGCCTACCGCACGGGCCGCGGCAGTATCAAGCTGCGTGCGCGCTGGGCGATTGAAGAGCTGGCGCGTGGCCAGTGGCAATTGGTGGTGAATGAGCTGCCGCCCGGCACCAGCACACAGAAGGTGCTGGAAGAAATTGACGAGCTGACTAACCCCAAGATCAAGGCCGGAAAGAAGGCCTTGCTGCAAGAGCAGGTGCAGCTCAAACAGACTGTGCTGGCGGTACTGGATGCGGTGCGTGACGAGAGCAACAAAGACGCCGCAGTGCGCTTGGTGTTCGAGCCCAAGAGCCGCACGACGGAGCAGAGCGAACTGATCACCACGCTGCTGGCCCACACCAGCCTGGAAAGCAGCCTGCCCATGAACCTGACCATGGTCGGGCTGGACGGCAGGCCGACGCAAAAGAGCCTGCGCCGCATGCTGGTGGAGTGGGTCGAATTCCGCCAAGCCGCGGTGGAACGGCGCACCCGCCACCGCCTGCAAAAAGTGCTGGACCGCATCCATGTGCTGGAAGGCCGCCAGCTCGTGCTGCTCAACATCGACGAGGTCATCCGCATCATCCGCAATGCCGATGAGCCCAAGACAGCGCTCATCACACGCTTCAAATTGAGCGAGCGCCAGGCCGACGACATCCTGGACATTCGCCTGCGCCAACTGGCCAGGCTCGAAGCCATCAAGATCGAGCAGGAGTTGAAGGATCAGCGAGAACAGCAAGGCAAGCTCGAAGACATATTGTCCAGCCCCGCGGCACTCAAACGCACGGTCATCAAAGAGATCGAAGCCGACGCCAAGGCGCATGGTGACGAGCGCCGCACGCTCATCCAGGAAGAGAAAAAAGCCGTCGCAGAAATCAAGGTGGTTGACGAGCCGGTGACCGTGGTGGTGTCGATGAAAGGCTGGGTGCGCGCGCTCAAGGGCCATGAGGTGGACGTGGCCACGCTGGTCTTCAAATCGGGCGACACGCTGTACGGCACTTTCACTTGCCGCAGTGTTGACACGCTGCTGGTCTTTGGCACGGCTCTTAAGGGAAGCGGCCGCGTCTACAGCGTGGCCGCTTCAGTGCTGCCGGGTGGGCGTGGCGACGGTGTGCCGATCACGACGCTGATAGACCTGGAAGCCGGCACGCAAATCGCGCACTACTTTGCCGGCGCGGCAGACGCCACGCTGCTGCTGTCCAACACCGGCGGCTACGGCCTGCTGGCCAAGGCCGCAGACATGGTGGGCCGCAACCGCGGGGGCAAGGCCTTCTTGACACTGGAAGCGGGGCAATTGGTGTTGCCGCCCGTGGTGGTGGCCACTGGCCACACCCAAGTGGCTTGCTTGGCCATGGACGGACGCCTGCTGGTTTTTGCGCTGAACGAGCTCAAGCTGCAAAACAACGGCGGCAAAGGCCTGACGCTGATGGACGTTGACACCAAGTCTCCACTGGTGAGTGTGGCCACTTGTGCCGACGCACTGCGTGTGCTGGGCAGCGGGCGCGGTGGCAAGCCCAAGGAAGAAGTGCTCAAGGCCGGCGCGCTGGCCTGGCACGTGGGCAAACGGGCGCGCAAAGGCCACAAGGTAGAAGCGTTTGTGAAGCCGCAACGCTTACTCGTGCCCTGATACCCCGTTGTGATCAATGA
>JANNEX010000821.1:0-2654 GCA_031379155.1 Rubrivivax sp. | reverse complement strand
GCCGGGGCCTTGGGCAGATAACCGTCGAACAGCGTGAAGCAGCCACCCGGACGCAGCACACGCGCCACCTCGTTCAATGCCTGCGGCAGGTCGCTGGCGTAGCAGAAAGCTTCGATGCACAGCAGTTGGTCGAAGCTGGCGTCGGCATAAGGCAGGTGATGGAAGTCGCCTTGCTTGAGCACCACACGCTCCAGGCCGGCACGCTGCAAGCGCTGGCTTGCGATGTGCACATGCGCGGGCGTGAGGTCTATGCCTTGCATGCCGCACAAAGGGTGGCGCTGCGCCAGGTATTCCAGGTTGAAGCCCTGGCCAAAAGCCAGCTCCAAAAAATCGGCCGGCGGCTGCGCCCAGCTTTGTTCCATGCGCCGCAACTGGCCAAAAAACCCGTCGGCATCAAAGCGATCGCCGTCGTTCAGGGCCATATGCACGGCGCCTGCGCTGCTGTGGTACTTACGGTAGGCGTCGTGGCAGTTTTCGTAGTACTCCACCACTTGTGGCGCAGCCAGCGGCTGGGCGCGCAATTCGCTCAGCGCAAACACGCGCTCAAGTTTGCGCAGGCGCTGGGACAAATCAATTTCCAGCGCTACAGGTACAGTCTTCAAACCAAACATGCAGCGATTGTCGCTGCCTGTGCTGCACCGCCAGGACCGAGCCATGACAGAGCCCCACGACAACCCCCCCATGGCGCCGTTGAGCCTGAGCGGCGACCGCGAACTGGTGCTGCGTGTGATGCCACTGCCCGCCGACGTCAACGCCAACGGCGACATCTTTGGCGGCTGGATCATGGCCCAGGTGGACTTGGCCGGCGCCGTGCTGCCCAGCCGCATCGCCAAGGGCCGCATCGCCACCGTGGCGGTCAACCAGTTCATCTTCAAGCAGCCCGTGAGCCTGGGTGACTTGCTGAGTTTTTATGCGCGGGTCACGCGCATCGGCACCACCAGCGTCAGCGTGCATGTGGACGTGTACGCAGAGCGCAACCCGGCCAACCTGCATGTGGTGAAAGTCACCGACGCTGACCTGACCTATGTGGCCATCGACGCCAAGGGTCAGCCGCGGCCTTTACCGCCGCGTTGAGCCTTCAGCACTTCAGATGGCCTGGTCGCGCAGCAGTTTTGATGCGTCGCGGTTGGCCAGCAGCTTGCTGCCGTCTTTCATCAGCAGTTCCAACTGGCTTTGTTCGTCGGGCTTCATGCTTTGCACAAAGTCCAGGTTGACGATGGCGTTGCGGTGCACGCGCATGAAGCGGTTGCTGTCCAGGCGCGGTTCTATTTCGGCCAGCGGCAGGCGCACAAAAAACTGGCTGCCACGCGCTGCGATGAGGGTGTACTTCGAGTCGGACTTGAGGTACTCGATCTCGGCCGTGGGCAGCGGGAAAATCTGGCCACGGTCGCGCACCAGGATGCGCTGCATCACGCCGGCGCCAGGCGCTGTTGACAGTGCTTGCTCGGCCACGTTTTGCGGCGCGGCGGCCTCTTCCAGCACACGCTGCACGGCCGCATCAAAGCGCTCTTGCGTGAAGGGCTTGAGCAGGTAGTCCACCGCATTGAGCTCAAACGCCGTCACCGCATGCTGGTCATAGGCGGTGGTGAAGATGATGGCCGGCCACGGCGCCATGCCGGCCAGTTGACGCACGACATCCAGCCCCGTCATCTCGGGCATCTGTATGTCCATGAAAACCAGCGCGGGCTTGAGCGCGCGGATGAGCTTGAGCGCTTGCACGCCGTCAGCCGCTTCACCCACCAGCAGCAGTTCAGGCCGCGTGGTGATGAAGTCGCGCAGCGTCTCGCGCGCCAGGGGTTCGTCTTCGCAGATCAGCACAGGGCGTGTCATGGTCTCAGGGTGTCATGGTGAAGAAGGCAGGCTCAGGTGGGCGCCGAAGCCGGCGCCGCTTTGCGTGACGATGGTCAAGCGGCCACGTTCGCCGTGAAGCAGCGCCAGACGGCGCTGCACAGTTTTGACGCCCAGGCCGACGGCGCCTTGCAAGCTGCTGGGGTCGCAGCCGGGGCCGTCGTCGACCACATCGACGTGCAAGTTGCCTTGCTCAAGCCGCACGGTGATGCTCAGAGTGCCCGGCGCACTGCGTGGATTGAACGCATGCTTGATGCTGTTTTCGACCAAGGGCTGCACGCTCAGCACTGGCACCGTGCGCTCCAGCGCGGCTTCATCGATTTGCCAGTGCACCGTCAAACGCGGGCCCAGGCGCAGGGCTTCCAGCGCCAGGTAGTCGCGCGTGAAGTCCAGCTCTTGCCGCAAGGGCACTTCGTCCACGCCGGCCTTTTCGGTGTCCAGCACATAACGCAGCAAGTCGCTGAACATGTGCAGCGCTTGTTCGGCACGCGGCGCGTCCTTGCGTGTCAGCGCGATGATGGAATGCAGGGTGTTGAACAAGAAGTGCGGGTTGAGCTTGTTGCGCAGCGCGGCCAGTTCTGTGCGCGCCAGCAGAGTCTGCGCCTGCACGGCTGCGGCACTCTCGGCCCAGGCGCGCTGCACGGCACGGTAGGCGGTAAAACCACCGGCGCTGGCCCAGTACATCATCATCATGAACATGGCCTGCCAGATGAACCACTGGTTGCGTGAACGCTCTGCGGTCTGCAAGTCAAACCAGGCCCAGATCAGCAAGTAGGACGAGAACTGCACGGCAGCCGCAAACACGA
>JANNEX010000412.1:0-4925 GCA_031379155.1 Rubrivivax sp. | reverse complement strand
CAAAGTTTTGCCTGCGGGGGGCCACGGATGGGCTTTGCACACGGGGTGCGGCGCCAACCACCGTGATGGATTGCCAAGACCGATTTCGATACACCTTGAGAGGGGAACCGCGACGTGAACAAGAGTGAACTGATCGAACACATCGCCAAACAGGCAGACATCTCCAAGGCTGCCGCGTCGCGTTCACTGGAGGCCGTGATTGGCGCCGTCAAGACCACGCTCAAAAAGGGTGGCAACGTCACTATCACCGGCTTTGGCACCTTCACCGCACCCAAGCGCGCCGCGCGCACGGGCCGCAACCCGCGCACCGGCGCGGCCATCAAGATCAAGGCCGCCAAGGTGCCCAAATTCAGGCCCGGCAAGGGTCTGCGCGACGCGCTCTAAGTCTTCATATCCATCCGGCTTGGGCCGGATGCACAGCCGGGTGCTTAGCTCAGTTGGTAGAGCGGCGCCCTTACAAGGCGTAGGTCGGCGGTTCGAGCCCGTCAGCACCCACCACCTCGGCTAGAATTTCGCGCCCACCGTGTGGCGTGTGCCGCCCTGTGTGGCGGCGCTGCACGGGACGCAAAAATAGAGGCACAAGTAGGGGGGCATTCCAGTGCCACGCCGCAATCGCAGCCCAGTTGCTGTGAACGCTGCGCCCCTTGTGCCGATCCACCTTTTTTCACGCAGGCTTGGCCGCCACGGCCAAGGCACCGAGGTTAGCCCCCATGTTTGACTTTGTCCGCAACCACACCCGGTGGGTGCTTGGCTTCATGCTGCTGCTGATCATCCCGTCGTTTGTCTTCTTCGGCATCGACGGCTACACGCGCTTCAGCAGCGGCGGCAATGTGTCGGTGGCCAAGGTCGACGGCGTGTCCATCACGCGCGCCGAATGGGAGTCTGTGCACCAGCGCTACATAGACCGCGCACGTCGCCAAAACCCCGAGCAGGACGCCAAGACGCTGGACACGCCTGAGCTGCGCCGCGACACGCTGGACGGCCTGGTGCGTGAACGTGTGCTGCAAGCTGCGGCCAATAAACTGCACCTGGCGCCGGTGGATGCCAGGCTCAAGCGCCTGTTTTCCAGCGACCCGCAGTACGCCGGCCTGCGCAACCCTGATGGTGGCGCCAATGCCGAGTTGCTGGCCATGCAGGGCATGAGCTCTGAGCTGTTTGCGCAGCGCCTGCGCCAGGACTATGCGGTGCAGCAAGTCATCAGCGGCATCACACAAACCGTGTTCGCCACGCCGGCCGTGTCGGCTGCGTCGCTGGACCCCTTGCTGCAGCGACGTGAAGTTCAAATTCAGCGCTTCGACCCCGCCGCCTATCGCGCCAAGGTGACGCCCAGCGACGCCGATATCGAAGCCTTCTACAAGACCCAACAAGCCAGCTTCAAGGCGCCCGAGCAGGCCGAGATCGAATACGTGCAGCTTGACCTGGACACCCTGGGCAAGGGCATCACGGTCAGCGACGAAGAGTTGAAGCAGGTGTATGGCGACGGTGCCCGCTTCACCGCGCCCGAAGAGCGCCGCGCCAGCCACGTGCTGATCAAGGCCGACAAAGACAGCTCGGCGGCAGACAAGGCCAAGGCCAAAGCGCGCGCCGAAGAACTGCTGGCGCAAGCGCGCAAGAACCCGGCGGGCTTTGCCGACCTGGCACGCAAGAATTCGCAAGACGGCTCTGCCGCGCAAGGTGGCGACCTGGACTTCTTCGGCCGTGGTGCCATGGTCAAGCCCTTTGAGACAGCGGCCTTCACGCTCAAACAAGGCGACATCAGCGAGGTCTTTGAAACTGAATACGGCTATCACTTCCTGACCGTGACGGGTGTGCGTGGCGGACAGAAAAAAGCTTTCGATGAAGTGCGCGCTGAGCTCGACGCCGAACTGCGCAAATCCAAGTCCAAAGCCGAATGGGCCAAGGTGGCCGAGACCTTTACCAACACCGTCTACGAGCAGTCTGACAGCCTGCAGCCGGCCATCGACAAGCTGGGCGACAAGCTCAAGCTGGTCAAGCGCACGGCCACCGTGCAACGCACGCCAGCGCCAGGCGCACAAGGGCCTTTGGCATCCACCAAACTGCTCGACGCCATCTTCAGCAACGAAGCCGTGGCCAACAAGCGCAACACCGACGCGATTGAAGTCGCGCCCAACCAATTGATGTCGGCGCGTGTGGTCAAACATGTGCCAGCGCGCACCTTGGCCTTGGTGGAGGTGAAAGACGCCGTGCGTGAACGCTTGGTGACACAACAGGCGGCCGAGCTGGCACGCAAAGACGGTATCGCGCGGGTGGCCGCACTCAAGGCCGCACCCACTGAAACGCTGGCCCAGACCCTGACCGTGTCACGCGCCCAGACCCAGGGCGCGCCCAAGCTGGTGATTGACGCCGTGATGGGCGCTGACGCCAGCAAGCTGCCCGCCGTGGTGGGCGTGGACTTGCAAGGCCAGGGCTACTTGGCCGTGCGTGTCACCCAGGTGCTGCCGCGCGACGCAGCACCGGGTGGCGACGACGCATTGCGCGGCCAGTTTGCGCAGGCCTGGGCGGTGGCAGAAGCTGACGCCTATCTGGCGGCGCTGAAGAAGCGCTTCAAGGCCGAGATCAAGGCTGGCGTCAGCTTGGTTGACGATGCAGCGTCGGCGCCTTCGCGGTGATCTCGCGCTGATCTCGCACCGTTGTCGCGCTGATGTTGGGCGCAGGCCTTTGCGCTGAAGGCAGCAGTCTATAATTTGTAGAGCAGCGGTGGCTGTAGCTCAGTTGGTAGAGTCCAGGATTGTGATTCCTGTTGTCGTGGGTTCGAGCCCCATCAGCCACCCCAAGAATTCCCTGCAAGATCAACTTCTTGCGTGACCCGTCCCCGTTCTGGGGTTGTTCCAGGGATGAACTCGCGCCGAGCGCCGTTTTCTGACGGTGCATTTCGAGCGCCTTCGGATTGCCGTCCAACCACCTCGAGCACGTCCGCTGGAACGTTTGCACCGAGTGCGTTCTGCAGTCGGCATTCGGCTTTCGGCATTTCGCGTTGCGCAGGCCAATGCAGCTTGCCAACGCCTCAGTCGCTCCCATCGCTGTCTGTTCGCTGTCTGTTCGCTGAACCATCTGGTCGTGATCGGAGTGCGATCCGCTGGGCAGGTCGGCCTGGCGAACAAAACGCAGAGTACTTGCGTGCGGCAACGAACAGACGCTCTCCTTGGGCAGGCGCAGCCTGCACAGCAAGGGGTCTGTTTGCGTTGAGCGCTTCATCCATTTGAGTTGCACAGCGCGCCGCAGGTCAAAGTGGTTGCGCTGTGGCCTGGGCTCCGTCTGGTTTGACAAAGATCAATGGGTTCATTGCGGCGCCCACCTAGCATGGCTCACAAGCGGTTCGTACGAACATGAAGTTTTTCGCCAACACCTCCATCAAGCGCAATACCGCATTCGTGGTGCTGCTGGTGTGGCTGTTTGCGCTGGCTTCGGGCGTCGCGAATGCATGTCTTCTGCAGGCGCCTGACGCGCACTCCACGGCGGCGAAGGGGTTGCCGGCAACGACTGACCAGGGGCCTGTCGAGTGGCTTGCTCATGTGGGCACTGGCAGCGGCCACCATGACGGCGCGGACAGCGGCCACCATGACGGCGCTGACAGCACCAAGGAATCGTGCCTGAAGGTCTGCAATGACGGCACCCATGCCTTGCCCAAGGCGTGCTCGGGCATCGACCACATAGACCCGGGGCCGGCAGCCCTGGTGGCGACCTTGTGGACCGCGACACCGCCTGTCTTCTCGGCGCTTGGCCGACCGGACGAGCTGGCGATACCCCTAGTAGGGCCTCCTTTCAGGGTTCGCTACTCGCGACTGGCGCTGTAGCCCGCTCGACGCCAGGTCCGCAGCCCTGGTGCTGCGCGGGCGGCGTCCATCGTTCGTGCGGCTTGGACCCCTACTTGCCTACGAAATGCGGACCGAATTGGCGCGCCGCCTGCGCCCGGCGCTGTGCCCTGGCCACATGACTTTTCCTATCGAGGTGTCGACCCATCGACCCAGAACCCCATGGACCAGGAGTCCCCCATGAAGCTCGTTCGCCCCCTTTCCCTTGCTTTGGCCCTCTTGGCTGTGGCGGCGCCCAACTGGGCCGCGCAGCACGACCCGCACAAGGCACATCACCCAGCCGGTTCGGCGTCTGCTGCCGCTTCCAAATCCATGACCGGCAAGACCACGCCGGATATGGCTCGAATGGACAACCCGATGGGTGCCATGCAGGCCATGCACGACAAGATGATGGCTGCCAAGACACCCGAAGAACGCAATGCCTTGATGGCCGATCGTCTTGCGCAGACGCCGGCCAAGCCGCGAAGGGGGCTGTCATGAACGCCCCCCACGACCGTGCGTCAATGCCGCCGGCTGCGAGCTACGGCTTTCACTGCGTCTTGCCGCCTCAGGCCTTTGCACAAGGAGTTAGCCGGGTGACCGAGGCGCTCAAGGCCGAAGGCTTTGGCATCCTTACCGAGATCGACGTCCAGGCCACCATGAAAGCCAAGCTCGGCATCGATGGGCGGCCCTACCGCATCCTGGGTGCCTGCAATCCGCCACTGGCCCACCGCGCGCTGCAGGCCGAGCCCGACATCGGCCTGCTGCTGCCCTGCAACGTGGTGATGCGTGAAGAGGCCGATGGCCGCTTGGTCGTCGGCTTCATGGACCCGGTGGCGGTGCTGCAGATGACCAGCAACCCCGAGGTCGCAAGCGTTGCGCATGAAGTGCGTCAGCGGCTTGCGCGTGTGCGCTCGGCGCTGGGGGGATCGCCGTGTTGAACCGAAGGCAACTGTTGGCCAGCGGCGTCGCTGTGGCCGGCACCGGTGCAGCGGCGTGGCTGTACTTTCGCTCTCGCACCTCGCGGGCACTGGGCGGCGGGCCGTTTCGCCACTATCCCTTCGACCCAGTGGCTGCCGAGAACTTCCAGCGCAAGCTTTTCATCCCGGTCAG
>JANNEX010000411.1:0-6337 GCA_031379155.1 Rubrivivax sp. | reverse complement strand
TTATTACGCCACGCGCCCGCTGGACTCGCGCCTGGGCGCCTGGGCCTCGCCGCAGAGCCAGGTCATCACTTCACGCGCGGTGCTGGTGGCCAATGCGGCCAAGGCTGCCGCGCAGCATTTGCTGAACCCGCCACGGCCGCCGCATTGGGGTGGCTACAGGCTGCTGCCCGACCGTTGGGAGTTCTGGCAAGGGCGCAAGAGCCGCTTGCATGACAGGCTGCGTTATCGGCTGCAAGACGGCGTCTGGGTGCGCGAGCGGCTGGCGCCTTGAAGTCGCGCTGAAGTCGCCCTGAAGGCACTCAGCCTGCGCGCTACCAGCGCGCATTGAGCCCCAGCGACAGGCTTCGGCCCGGCAACGGCGACAGCCCGCGCACGGTGGCTACGGCCACCGCGTTGTAGGCCAGCTGATTGCTGACGTTGCCCAACTTGGCAAACCAGCCCAGCCTGCCCGCCGCGTCAAAGCTGCCGCGCGCCCACAAGTCCGTCAATGTGCTGGGGGCGGTGACGCTGTCGGCGCGGCCCACACGGCTTTGGCGCGCGGCGTGGCGCACGTCCAGCCCGGCGCGCCACGCTGCTGGGCCCCATTCCAAACCCAGGCGTGCACGGGTGGGTGGCAGGCGGGGCAGTGGCTCGTGGGTGTTGCCCTGCTCGCCGTGCACCAGGTCCAGACCCGCCGTCAATTGCAGGGGCCAGGGCGCGTCCAGCAGCTGCATTCGGCCTTCGCTTTCCAGGCCACGCAGGCGCGCACGAACACCGGCAAATTGATACTCAGGCACTGGGCTGGCTGCGCCTACCGTGATGTCCCTGCCGGTGGCCTCCAGCGCGATGAAGTTGGCAAAGCGGGTCTCAAACAGATTGGCCTTGAAGCTGCTGGACGCGCCCTTCCAGGCCAAGCCCAGTTCGGCGTGCCGGCTGCGCTCCACAGCCGCTTGCGGGTCGCCGCGCTCATAGGCCGCAGTGGCCAGGTGCACGCCGTTGGCGTACAGCTCGTAGTAGGCCGGTGCGCGCTGCGTGCGGCCCAGCGTGGCCTGCAACTGCCAGCCCGCAGGCAGTGCCAGACTGGCCGACAGCGACAGGCTGATGGGCTGGAAGCGGCGGTGGCTGGCGGGGCCAAACCGCTGCGGGTCAGTTTGTGCACCCCCGTCGGACGACACCTGCACCTGTTCCCAGCGCGCACCGCCGCTCAGCGTCCATGCACCCCAGCTCTGCTCTTCCAGCGCAAACAAGGCCTGCGACGTGGTGCGTGTGCCGGGCACAAAGGCCTCTTCGCCCAACGCGGAAAAGCGCAACTGTTCGGCCTGCACACCCCACACACCTTGCCAGCCGGCCAAGGCCTGGTGGCGCATTTGCAGGCGCAGCTCGTGGCCACGGCTGGCAAACGTGGTTCCGACGGCGCCCGAGCCTTCCAGTTCTTGATGTTGATAGCGCGTGCTGCTGGCCTGGCCTTGAAGCTGGCGCACAAAGCCATGCTCGAGGTTGAATTCACCGCCCAGCGCGACGCGGTCGCGCGCCAGCCGGATGGTCACATCGGGCTCCACGGTGACGCCGTAGCGGTTGCGCACTGTGTCCACCGCCAGCCCCAGGTAGCCCGCGTCGCCAACCCAGCCTGCGCCCACCGCGCCGGCATGGCTGCGTGATGCTGAGTTGCGCACGCGGTCTGCTGCGGGCAAGGCCTGGCCGTCTTCCATGGGCGTGAAGCGGGGCACACGCTGGTCGGCGCTGCGTCTGTCCACGGCGTCCACATGCCAGGCCAAGCCAGCAGCGCCGCCGTCCAGCACCAAGGCTGCGGCGCGTTCATAGCTGGCGCCGCCCAGGCGCGTTTGTGCACGCCCCGACAAACCCAGGGCCGGCAGGCGCGGAATGCGGTTGTCGATGGCGTTGACGACGCCGCCTGTGGCGTTGCCGCCATAGAGCAAAGCGGCCGGGCCGCGCAGCACTTCCAGCCGCTCCACCACCAGGGGCTCCAGCGCCACGGCGTGGTCAAAGCTGAGGTTGGACGCATCGACCGATGCGCCGCCGTTGTCCAGCACACGCACGCGGTCGCCGTCCAGGCCGCGAATGACAGGACGGCTGCTGTTGGGGCCAAAGCCGCTGGCGCTGACACCCGGCAGCCCGTCCAGGGTGTCGCCCAGCGTGCCCGCCAGGCGCCGCGCCAGTGCGTCGCCACTGAGGCTGCTGGCGGCCTCTGCGCCGACATCGCGGCGCCAAGGGTTGCCGGTGATGAGCACCGTTTCTTGCGCCAAGGCGGCAGCGCCACACAGGGCCAGCGCCCAAACGCAGGCTTGCGCCCGCCATCCATCTTTTGCGGTTGACTTGAGTCTCATGAGTGTTTCCAGGCATGCGTTGGGTGCCCGGCGGTAGCGCGCGGACACGAACCCCCGGCCGTTCGCAGTCAGTCTGCGAACCAGCCGGTTTTGCGGATGAAAGGCAGCCGCGCAGCGGCCGCAGGTTCAGGCGCTGGGCGGCGCGCGTGCAAGGTAGGCGCTGGCCTGCGCAGCCGCATGGCCACGGCCGGCCACGGCACAGGGTGCGGTGGCGCCCGGCAACTGCGGCAAGGTGGGCACAAGTGCGCCGTGCAAAGCATCGGCCAGCCCGGCTTGGTCCGTGAGCCGACACTCGCCACTGCCAGCGTCATGGCCGCCGTCAGCTTGGTGGCCGCTGGCCGCTGCGGCGGTCAGACCCGGCGCATGCCGCACCTGGTGCGCCAGTGCCAGCCACTGCGCCGCCACCAGCACACAGGCGATCAAACCCATCAGCCAGGGCTTGGTTGGGTTTTGGCGCTTGTGGCTAAAGGGATTCACGGCTGCAGCCTAACAGCGCTGTCAAGCCCCGGGCTCAGGCCTGTGCCATTTTGCGTTCTGACCACGCGCTGCGGGAAAGGTATCTCCACCCCGCGCGCATTCAACAAGGCCAGCACGGCCAGGTTGACGTCGCTGCGCGCATTGCCCAGGCCGTTGTGCGGGTCGGCAATCCAGTAGGCCAGCGTCAGCTCCAAGCCATCGGCCGCAAAGGCCGTCAGCAGCACGGCAGGCCCGGGTTCTTGCAGCACACGCGGCACCGATTTCATGGTCTCGCACAGCAGCGGCATCAAGGCTGGCACGTCGGTACCGTAGGCCACTTGAATGGTGCTGTTGAGCACCACGCGAGGATCGGCCAGCGAAGAGTTTTCAATGCGCTGCGTGATCATCATCTCATTGGGCACGATGCTCTCGCGGCCATTGAAAGCACGCACCACCGTGTAGCGCGTGGTGATGTCGGTGATGAGGCCTTCAAAGCCGTCGACCTTGACCATGTCACCAATGCGCATGCTGCGCTCGGCCAGGATGACAAAGCCGCTGATGTAGTTGGCGGCCAGCTTTTGCAGGCCAAAACCGATGCCCACGCCTAGCGCACCGCCCAACACGCCCAGCGCTGTCAGGTCTATGCCGGCCGCAGACAGCGCAAACATCAGCGCCACCAGCAGCAGCAGCGCACGCAACGTGTTGGCCGCCATCTTGCGAATGCTGAGGTTGTCGGTGGCGCCCCGGGTCAGCCGCGCTTCAAGCATTGAGCTGACCCACAGCGCCAGCAGCAGCGCCAGCACCGCCGTCACCACGCCTTCAATCAGGTTGCGCACCGACACTGCGTGGCCGCCCAGCTTCCACGTGATGCTGTCCAACTCGGTCAGCATCAATGGCAGCAGGCCGGTGATCCACAACACCACGGCCAGCCAGGCCACCCAAGACACGCTGCGTTCGACCACGCGCATGACGCGAGAATCAGGAAAGCTGACACGCAGCACACGCACCGTTAGGCGGATGGCGGCCAGCGACAGCAAAATCGGCACCACCAGTTTGAACACCGCCAGCGGCAGCGTACCCTGCCACCACGACGCCACCACCCAGCGCACGAGCAGCGCCAGCAGCAGCGCCAGCAGCGGGAACAGTGCGCCGTCAAAAATGCGCCGGCCCAGCCAGATGGAGTCGGGGGCGCCGCGCGACATCAATCGCACCAGCCCCCAAGCCAGCAGCAGGCAGCCGGCCAGCACGGCCAGCTCAATCAGCGCCGCGGGCTGGAGCAGCGATTGCAGCAGGGGGCCGAACTCAGTGGCTGACACGGTGGACGTCACAGCGGGCGTCACGGGGCGGCGGGCCGATCAGGCCACGTCGGCCAGCACACGCACATGGGCGGCCACACTGCGTGCCAGCGCACCCAGCGCATAGCCACCTTCCAGACAAGACACGATGCGGCCTTGCGAATGTTTTTTGGCCACCACCATCAGGGTCTGCGTGATCCAGGTGTAGTCGTCTTCCACCAGACCCATCTGGCCCAGGTCGTCTTCACGGTGGGCATCAAAGCCGGCGCTGATGAAGATCATTTGCGGTTCGAACCGCTCGAGCATGGGCAGCCACATGTCTTCGATCGCCTTGCGCACCGCCGGGCCGCGCGTGTAGGGCGCCATGGGCACATTGACCATGTTGCTGCCCTTGGGCACACCGCCGCTGTAGGGGTAAAGCGGGTGCTGGAAAAAGCTGCACATCAGCACCCTTTCATCACCGGCGATGATGTCTTCGGTGCCGTTGCCGTGGTGCACGTCAAAGTCGATGATGGCCACACGCTGCAAGCCGTGCACGGCCAACGCATGGCGCGCGGCCACGGCAACGTTGTTGAAAAAACAAAAGCCCATGGCTTGTTCGCGCGTGGCGTGGTGGCCGGGTGGGCGCACGGCGCAAAAGGCATTGCTGGCACGGCCTGCAATCACGTCGTCAGTGGCCGCCACCGCAGCACCGGCGGCACGCAACACTGCCGCCAGGGTGCCAGGGCTTGCGATGGTGTCGGGGTCGAGCGCGCGCGGCTCTTGTGCTTGCCGCACCTGCTGCAACAGGTCTTCCATTTCGCTGGCGTAGTTGGCGCTGTGGGCGCGTGCCAGCTGTTCGGTGCTGGCCAGCGGTGCCTGGCGGTAGTCCAGCACGTCGGACAGGCCGGTGGCCAGCAGGTGGTCGGTGATGGCGTCCAGGCGCTGCGGGCATTCGGGGTGGCCTGGCCCCATGTCGTGGCCACGGCAGTCGGGATGGCTGTAGAAAGCTGTGCTCATCGGCGGATTGTCTCTTGCTCTTTTCCGGTATGGTCCCGCGCATGGACACAAGCCTTGCGCGCCAGCTATCGCTGTTGGCTGACCAGATTAGCACGATCGTTGTCGGCAAACGCCCGCAAATCGAAGACTGCATTGCCTGCCTGCTGGCCGCCGGGCACCTGCTGATTGAGGACGTGCCGGGGGTCGGCAAAACCACGCTGGCGCATGCGCTGTCAGTCTCGCTGGGGCTGGACTTTCGGCGCGTGCAGTTCACCGCCGACCTGATGCCCAGCGACCTGATTGGCGTGAGCGTGTTCGAGCGCGCCAAAGACAGCTTCGTCTTCCACCCCGGCCCCGTCTTTGCCCAGGTGCTGCTGGCCGACGAAATCAACCGCGCCGGGCCCAAGACCCAGAGCGCGCTGCTCGAGGCCATGGAAGAGCAGCAGGTCTCGGTCGAAAACGAGACGCGCCCTTTGCCCAAGCCCTTTTTCGTCATCGCCACCCAAAACCCCAGCGACCAGCTCGGCACCTACCCGTTGCCAGAAAGCCAGCTTGACCGCTTCTTGCTGCGCATCACCCTGGGCTACCCTGACCGTGCCGCCGAACGCGAGTTGCTCACGGGTGGCGACCGCCGCCACGCGGCCATGCAACTGGGGGCCGTGCTGAGCCCGGCCGAGTTGATGGCCGCGCAGCAGCAAGTGCACACGGTGCGCGCCGCGCCGCCGTTGCTGGACTACTTGCAGGCGCTGATCGCCGCCACACGCTCAGGTGCTTGGTTCACCCAAGGCCTGAGCCCACGTGCCGGCATGGCCGCGCTGCGCGTGGCCAAGGCGCGTGCCTTGATGGGCGGGCGTGACTACGTGGCGCCGGATGACTTGCAGGCCATGCTGCCGCAGGCCATTGCGCACCGGCTGGTGCCGGTGGCCGGCGCGGGGCGCGGGCCCGTCGAGCAAGTGCGCGCCATGATTGAAGCCATCCCGATTCCCTGAAGGTGGCCCTATCGTGGCCCACAGCGCGACCACAAACACGACCACCTCCTGGTCCCCGCGCGCCCTCTTTCGCCAGTGGTGGCAGTCGCGCCTGCCACTCACCGACACCTGGCTGTTAGGCCAGCGCAACATCTACCTCCTGCCCACGCGCGCTGGCTTTTTGTTTGCAGCCACGCTGATGGTGATGCTGCTGGCCGCCATCAACTACCAGCTCAACCTGGGCTACGCGCTAACGTTCTTGTTGACCGGTGCCGGCATCGTGTCCATGCACCTCACGCACGCCAACCTGCGCGGC
>JANNEX010000754.1:0-1775 GCA_031379155.1 Rubrivivax sp. | reverse complement strand
CGCACTGCTGTTGGCCGCGTTCTACGTCGTGCTGGCCAGCGCCTTGCGCAAGCGGCCGCACTTGTCGCTGGCCTTTGAAGGCACGTTAGCCGTGGCCACCGTGTTGCTCACGCTGGTGATTCCTTTTGCGCTGGACGCGCGCGCCACGGCCGGCGCCTGGGCGCTGGAAGGCGCCGGTCTGGTGTGGCTGGGTTGGCGCCAGGCGCGGCGCTTGGCGCGCGTCTTTGGCTACGCGCTACTGATCATCGCGGGTACGTTGCTGCTGCATGCCATGGACCGCCATGGCGCGCCCACGCAGCTCAACAACGCCAGCTTGCTCAGCGGCCTGATGTTCATGGCCGGCGCCTTGCTCGCGGCCTTCTTTGTGATGCGGCACGCACCCTCTGCGTCGGCACTGCCAGGCGAGATCATCGCCGAGCCAGTGCTGATCGCTGCGGCGGTGCTGGCAGCGGCTGGCATCAGCCTGCTCCATGTGCAGGCCCTGGTGCCGTCGCTGCTTCGCTTGTCAGCGCTCGTCGCCTGCCTCAGTGCCACCGCGCTGCTCTTCACCGGGCTGGCCTCCCGGCTGCCCTGGCGCACCTTGGCCTTGACAACGATGGGCCTGGCGCCGCTCTTGCTAACGGCCAGTGTGATGAGTGCCGACTTCCAGGACCAGCCCTTTGCCCAAGGCGGCTGGTGGGCCTGGCCTGCTGCCTTGGCCGTGCACCTGTTGGCCTTGAAAAAACTGGCGCCCATGTGGCCGCCGATGGGCGCACACACCGTACACACCAGCGGCGCCCTGGTGCTGGCCGTGCTGGGTGCATCGGCCGGGCGTGGCCTGCTGCGCGGTGCCGGTGACCTGGGCTCGGCCTGGCCCTGGCTGGGCTGGCTGGCCGTGTCGGCTTTGCTGCTCCTGGCGCTGACGGGATCACAGTTGCTGCGGCGTTGGCCACTGCGCGACATGCCAGACGCCTACGCGCGCACAGCGGCAGCCCTGCTGTGCGTGGCGCTGCTGCTGTGGACGCTGCTGGCCAATGTGGTTTCCAAGGGCGCGGCACAACCGCTGCCTTACCTGCCGCTCATCAACCCGCTCGATCTGGGCGTGGCGCTGGCGCTGTTCGCGGCCTGGCGCTGGATGAGCAGCAGCGCCGGCCACAGCGTGCTTGCACCTCAGCCGGCCCTCATGCCCGCGGTGCTGGGTGGCGCCGGCTTCATCTGGCTCAATGCCATGCTGGTGCGTGGCTTTCACCACTTCGGCGGCGTGCCGTTCGAATTCGACGCGTGGACCTCATCGCTGCCCGTGCAGACCGGCCTCACGCTGCTGTGGTCGAGCACGGCTTTGGCCTTGATGTGGGTCTCGGCCCGCCGCAGCCTGCGCACGCCCTGGATGGTGGGCGCGGCGCTGCTGGCCGTGGTGGTGCTCAAGCTGCTGGTGGTTGACCTGTCAGCCAGCGGCACAGTGACACGCATCGTTTCTTTCATTGGTGCCGGCGTCTTGATGCTGGTGATTGGCTACGTGGCACCGCTGCCCGGCAAAGGAGGCCAGCATGCAGAGGCTTGATGGCGTTCTATGGGCGGCTGCGCTTGCCGCGCTGTGTGGCGCGGCGACGGCTGCTGACGTGGCCTTGTACCGCCAGCGTGCGGCCATCCAGATTGAGCAGCCGGGCGCTTTTGTGCGCCTGCCCCTAACGCCACAAGTGTATGCACACAGCCAGCAGCGTGGCCTGGCCGACTTGCAGTTGCAAGACGCCAAGGGCGAACGTGTGCCCTTCGCCTTCCTCACGCCCAGCGCCCAA
>JANNEX010000753.1:0-2812 GCA_031379155.1 Rubrivivax sp. | reverse complement strand
CAGGCGTTGCCACTTTTGATGGCCAGCGACGCGGCTTCTATCGTCACGTTGGGGCGGCTCTCGTAGATCATGCCAAAGACACCCAAGGGCACGCGCATCTGGCCCACCTGGATGCCACTGGGGCGGCGCTTGAGCTGGGTGATTTCGCCCACCGGGTCGGGCATGTTGGCAATCTGCTCGCAGCCCAGGGCCACGGTCTCCAGTGTGTCGGGGCTCAGGCGCAGGCGGTCGAGCAGCGACTCGTCCAGACCTACCGTGCGCGCCGCGCGCAAGTCTTGTGCGTTGGCGGCTTGCAGTTGTGCGCCGCTGCTGCGCAAGCGCGCGGCCAGGGCGCGCAAGGCGCGGTCTTTGGCGGCGCTGGGCGCAGCGGCCATAGTGGCGGCGGCGGCGCTGGCCGCCGCGCCCAGGCGGGCCATGTAGGCGGGCAAGTTGGTGGCGTGCATGACGGGGTCAATTGTCGCCGATCACTTCGGCATCAGCGTCAACCCAAACAAGGCAACACGGCCAGCCACCACGCGCCACTGGCCACAAAGAGCAGCGTCGAGACCAGGATGGCCAGCGTCGCTTCGGCCTGCAAGACGCCGTAGCGCTGCGCGAAGATCAGCGCGTTGCTGCCCACCGGCATGGCCGCCATCATCACCAGCACGCCCAGTGGCATGCCCGCCAGGCCAAAGCCCCAGTGCGCCACCACCAGCACCAGCGCGGGCAGGGCCAGCAGCTTGAGCAGCGACACGCTCAGCGCGGCCTTGAAATTGCCCGCCAACCCGTAACTGGCCAGCGATACGCCTATCAGCACCAGACACAGTGGCACGGCCGCACCAGCCAGGCCTTGCAAGGTCTGGTCGACCACCGGGTGCAGCCCCAGGCCGCTGACGTTGTAGAGCAGACCCAGCAGCACCGGCAGCACCACGGGGTGAATGAAGGCGTTGCGCAGCGTGTTCTTGATGGTGGCTGTGCGCGTGGCGCCGGGGCTGCTGCGCGCCAGGTCGCTTTCCACCAGCACCGTCAGCAGCGTCAGCAACACCAGGCCATGCACGCTGACCAGGGCGATGTGCAGCGCCAGGCCGGACTCACCAAACAGCACCGCCGCCAAAGGGATGCCCAGCTGCACCGCGTTGCCGTAGACGGCAGCCACACAGCGTGTGGCGGGCACAGCGGCGTGGGTCTGCGGCCGCCAGCGTTGCCATGCATAGACGGCCAGCGTGAAGACGGTGGCCGGCACAAAGTAGGCCGCCAGCGTGTGCATGGGCAAGGCTGACAAGTCTTGGCGCACCATGGTGCGAAACAGCAGCGCCGGCACAAACAGCACGAAGACCACCTGGCTCAAGACACGCGCGGGGTCGTTGCCAGGGGCTTCAGGTGTGGCGCGGCCCAGCCAGCCGCGCCGCATCGCTAACCAGCCCAATGCGACGGTGGCCATGATGGCCGCCAGCTTGCCCAACACGGCAAGCGTCACGGCGCGGTCAAAGCCCCAGCCAGGTGCCCAGCGCCATCAGCGCCGCAGGGTCGTAGGCGGCATAACCTTGCACCTTGATGGGCTCGAGCTTCTTGCGCCCGGCCTCGGTGCTGTCCAGCGTGATGAAGTAGTCGCGCAGCTTTTCCAGGTCTGCCGCGCTGATGTTGGAGCTTGCGATCACGTGTTTGATAGGCACCGGCCTGGACTTGGCCAACACCTTGCCGCCGCTGGCTTCCCACTGCTTGACGACGCCGTTGGCGGCCGTGGCACCCACTTGCGTGAAGGTGTGCTGCACCATGAAGGGCACGGCATCTTGATAGCGTGTGTAGGTGTAGGCCACGGCGTCGGCCTTGCCCAGCGCGTCGCGCAGCGTGGCGCGCACCATCCACGAGGTGATGCTGTCTTCGTCGGGCGCGCCCACCTTGCGTCCACGCAGTTCAGCCAGCGTCTTCAAAGGTGAGTCGGCACGCACCAAAAAGCGCGCCGTGTATTCCTGGAAGCCTTTGGTCACCGCCACCAGGTGGTAGCCGCTGCTCTTGATGGCGCCGATGGAGATGTGCGCCGGGTGCACCAGCGCCAGGTCATAGGCCTTGTCGGCCAGGCCTTTGCGCAGCGTGGGGTAGTCGGCAATGGGCTCGACCTTCACCGGCTGGTTCAGCAGCTTGCTCAGGTCGGCCGCGATGGCCGCATAGCGCGCACGAATTTCGTCATTGCCAACGCGGTAAGTCACGCCTTCATTGACGGCAAACACCAAGGCTTGCGCCCAGGGTGCGGTGGCCAGCAACGCCAGCAACACAAGGGCGGGGCGGATAACGCTCAATCGCATGGCATTTCAGTTCAGCAGCGGTGGCCGAATCATAGGCCAGTGCGCATGACACCAGGCTTGCGGCAGAGCCCTACAGCGACACCGCTTACACGCGGAATCAAAGCACTTCAAGCCCCGCTCCAGCCAAGTCTCAGGCGGCCACCTTTTTGGCCGCTGCCTTCTTGGCCGGTGCTCTGGCGGGGCGCGCCGCACGCGGCTCAAACTCGAAGCTCACGCGCCCCTCTTTGGCGTCATAGCTCAGGAAGGCCTTGAACTTGCGCCGTGTTTTGTTGGAGACAAAGTTCTCCAGCAAACCGGTCTTGCCAGTCGTCAGCAGCTTGCTGATTTCGCTGCGTTCCACGGGCTGCTGCAAGATGATCTTGCCGCTTTTGAAGTCACACGTGACATGTGCGCCCACGCTGTGTTCACACACGTAATTGCTGCCGTGCTCATAGACATGGCCTTTGCATTTGGGGCAAGCGCCCAGGCTTTCCTGCGCTGAAAAATCGACCGGCTCGCCGTCACCGGCGGCGTTTTTGGCGTCGTCGCCA
>JANNEX010000740.1:0-2071 GCA_031379155.1 Rubrivivax sp. | reverse complement strand
TCGATGAAGAGTTGATGCAAGGCCGCCGGCTCGGTGCCGCGCAGGTCTTTGAAGTAGCCCTCCACGCTGGCGCGCAGGCAGTCGTCAATGGCTTTTCTGCTCATGCGGCCATGCGGTCCAGGTCATCGTTGGCCGCTGCATGGCTTTGTGGCAACAGCACATGGCGGTCGGCCAGTTCGTCGAAGAAATCAGTCACCGCTTGCAGTTGCGCTTGGCAGTCGTCGATCAGATTCATGCGCTCGCGAAAAAGCAAACCACCGGGCAAAGTCTTGACCGCCCAACCTATGTGTTTGCGCGCGCTGCGTGTGCCAGTGAATTCGCCGTACAGCGCATAGTGGTCGTGCAAGTGCCCGGTGAGCCAGGTCTGCACCTCACGCACCGGCGGTGGCGCAAGATAAGTGCCGTGCGCCAGGTAGTGCGCCAGCTCACGAAAGATCCAGGGCCGGCCTTGCGCTGCGCGGCCGATCATCAGCGCGTCGGCGCCGGTTTGCTGCAAGACCGCTCGCGCTTTGGCCGGTGAGTCGATGTCGCCATTGGCCACCACCGGAATGCGCAGCGCGGCTTTCACGGCCGCCACGGTGTCGTATTCAGCCCGGCCGCCGTAGCCTTGTTCGCGTGTTCGGCCATGCACGGTGACCATGGCGATGCCGGCACTTTCAGCGGCGCGTGCAATGCGCAGTGCATTGCGCTGGCTGGCGCACCAGCCGCTGCGCATCTTCAGCGTCACCGGCACGTTGCGTGATGCACCGGCCGCCACCACGGCTTCGATGATGGCCAAGGCCAGCGGCTCGTCCTGCATCAAGGCCGAGCCGGCCCAGGTGTTGCACACCTTCTTGGCCGGGCAGCCCATGTTGATGTCAATGACCTGGGCGCCGCGGTCGATGTTGTAGCGTGCCGCGTCGGCCATCTCGGCGGGGTCAACGCCGGCAATCTGCACCGCAATCGGCGCGCCTTCGCCGCTGTGGTCAGCGCGCCGTGACGTCTTCAGCGACGACCACAGCTCACGTTTGCTGGTGACCATTTCGCTCACCGCATAACCGGCGCCCAGGCGCTTGCACAGCATGCGAAAAGGCCTGTCGGTGACCCCGGCCATGGGGGCCACAAACAAGTTGTTGGGCAGTTGCAGGGGGCCGATGTGCATGGCCAGTTTGAAGGCGAAGTTTGTGCTGAAAAAAGAGGCGCGAGTATACCGGCGCGGCACTGTCCACCTGGCGCGCCCAGGGCCCAGGCAAGGCCTGCGCAGCCGTGTCCATAATGGCCCGCATTCTTTGGCGCGCACCCTGTGACGGGCATATGGAAGACTGGCTGCAATCACTGCTCACTTCATTGGCCCTGCCACAGTTCGGCCTGTCCACGCTGTTCATCATCACCATCATCTCGGCCACCTTGTTGCCCCTGGGCAGCGAGTTCGCGGTGATTGGCCTGGTCAAGCTCAACCCCGAACTCTTCTGGCCCGCCGTGGCGGTGGCCACCGTGGGCAACACCATTGGCGGCGCCATCACCTGGTGGATGGGCTACGGCGCCGAGCTGCTGTACGAAAAGATGCAGCACAAACCCTTTCAGTCGCGCGCACTGACCTGGCTCAACCGCTTTGGCCCCAAGGCCTGCTTGCTGAGTTGGCTGCCCGGCGTGGGCGACCCCCTGTGTGCCGTGGCGGGCCTGTTGAAGATGCCTTTTTGGCCCTGCCTGGGCTACATGGCGGTGGGCAAGTTCTTGCGCTACGTGACCATGACGGCGGCGCTGCTGTGGTTGTTTCCGGGTCAGTTCACGCCCTGACGAAGAGAGGATGCAGCATCAACACCTCCACCCCGCACTACGACACGCTGGCCAGCACATGGACGCGCCTGCACCACCTGGGCCACCTGCAAGCCATGGCCAGTTGGGACCGCGCCGCCAACATGCCGCCCAAGGGCAATGAAGCGCGCGCTGCGGCCATGGCCGAGATGGCGACGCTGTTGCACCGCATGCGCACCGACGTGTCTTTGCCCACGCAACTTGAGCGCGCCACGCAAGAGCCACTGTCAGACGCGCAGCGCGCCAACCTGCGCGAGATGCAGCGCCAATGGCGCAA
>JANNEX010000712.1:0-5255 GCA_031379155.1 Rubrivivax sp. | reverse complement strand
CCTGATTCGGCTGACGGGCTGGCTTGCGGCGAGGCTAAGGCGTCAAGCACAGGCTGCAAGAGCGCCAGGCGTTGGCCGCTGTGCACTTGCGCGCCCAACGGAGCCAGCCACTGCGTGACTTGGCAGGGCGTGGGCGCGCTCAGTACATGCTCCATCTTCATGGCTTCCAGCACGGCCAATGCAGCGCCGGCTGCAAGGTTTTCGCCCACAGCCACTTCCTGCGACACCAGGCGGCCGGCCATGGGTGCCAGCAATTCGGTTTCATGGGCCACCGCAAGCCCTAACCCTGCCGGCAGCAAGGCGTGAAGATGCGCTTCGACGAAGCCCGTGTGCAGGCGCTGCGTGACCATTTCCGGCCGCGCCGCCAGCGCACGCAGCAGCACCAGATTGGTGGTTAGGCCTTCAACCCTGCACTGCTTCAGCGCGCGTTGTGAACGGCGCAACACGTCGGCGCTGTCGGCGCCGCGTGTGTGCACCACCATCTTGGCCAGCAGGCTGTCGAATTGCGGCGCGGCCTGCATGCCCAGGTGGCCGTGGCTGTCGATGCGGATGCCGGGGCCACTGGGCATGTGCCAGGCGATGACGGTGCCGGCTGAGGGCAAAACACGGCCCTGTGCGTCCAGCGTTTCTGCGTTGATGCGCCACTGCCAGGCGTGGCCTTGCACGGGCGGTGGCTGCTGCGGGTTCAGGCCCAGTGCGGCCAAGGTGGCGCCGCTGGCCAGGGCGATTTGCAAATGCACCAGGTCCAGCCCCGTGACCATCTCGGTCACCGTGTGTTCGACTTGCAAACGCGCATTGGCTTCGATAAAGAAGTAGTCTTCACCGTCCAGTGGGCACAGGAACTCAAATGTCGCCAGGCTGCGCAGGTGCAGCGTATTCGCCATGGCCAGCGCGGCCCGCGTCAGGCGCGCGCGTCGTGCTGCGCCCAGGCTGGGGCTGGGCGCCATCTCCACCAGCTTTTGGTGCTGGCGCTGCAAGCTGCATTCACGCTCACCCAGGCTCAGGCAATGCACACCGTCACCCAGCACTTGCACTTCGATGTGGCGCGCCTGCGCCAGCCAACGTTCGACATACACCGCCGCCACACCAAACGCGGCCTGCGCTTCTGATGCACAGCGCTTGTAGGCCGCCTCCAGATCAGCGGCCTGGTGCACGACACGCATGCCACGCCCACCACCGCCAGCGGCGGCTTTGATCATCACTGGCGCACCGCCCTGCGTGGCCATGAAGGCCTGCGCTTCTTGCAGACTGACCGCAGCCGTGCTGCCGGCCAACACCGGCACGCCACATTGCCGCGCCAACGCCAGCGCACGTGGCTTGTCACCCAGCAGCGCCAACTGCTCGGGGCCGGGGCCGATGAAAGCCAGGCCGGCATCAGCACAGGCCTGCGCAAAGTCGGCACGTTCGCTCAAGAAGCCCCAGCCCGGATGCACCGCGTCGCAGCCCGTCTGGCGCGCCACGGCCAGCAACGCGGCGATGTCCAGGTAGGCGGCGGGGCCGCATGCGCTCAGCGTGACCGTCTGCGTGGCCAGCCGCGTGTGCGCGTCGTGTGGATCGTCTTGCGCCAGCACAGCGACGCAAGCGCAGCCCAGGTCGGCGGCGGCTTGCGCCACACGCAAGGCCACTTCGCCACGGTTGGCAATCAGGATGTTCTTGAACATGGCGGCCATTCTCACCGGCGCGGGGTGGTGGATTTTTGGCATTGGCATTGGCATTGGCATTCCAGACACGGCTGGCCTCAAACCGTCGCGCCGTGCCGCAGGGCGGGCCTGGTGGCGTGCATGCTTGGCACACTTTATCCACCACTTCACAGGCCAGCCCATGTTCATGCACCGACTCTGCGTTTTCTTGCTCTGCTTTTGCGGCCTGCAAGCCGCCTGGGCCGCGCCCACGGCGGCCGAGCTGGAACTGTCCCTGGTCGGCCACTGGCAAGGGGCTTTGGAATACCGCGACTACCAGTCCGACGGTTTGCTCAAGCTGCCCATGAAAACGCGCATCAGCGTCGGCCCCGATGGCGCCACGGTGACGCGCCTGTCCAGCTTTGACGATGGCCCGCAAACGGGCACCGTCACCATCACCACCGCGAGCCTGTTCGACAAGGCCGGCACACAGCTCAGCAGCGCCGTGTTTCGCAAAGGCCGCGCGGTGGAAACGGCCAGCGACGAAGCCCGTGTGGCGCAGTGGCAAGACGCCCAGCACTGGGCCGTGGTCTACCAGCGCCGGGGCTTGGACAACCACAAAGCGGCCGACATTCGCGTCACTCAAACGCGCAAGGGCCCTGAGCTGCGCGCCGTGAAAGAGGTCAAGGCGGTGGACCAGCCCGACAGCGACTACACCATTCGAAACCAGACCGTGCTGACGCTGCAACCCTGATCAGGGCACGCCGTTGTCGGCATGCTGGCGGTAGGCCGCGCGCGGCTGCAATCTGGCCAGCCAGGCTGTGACTGCTGGCAGGGGCGGATGTTCAATCGGCGTCATCAGCCAGCGGCAGGCGGCGAGGCCCAGCACGATGTCGGCCAACGTGAATTGGCTGCCGGCGACATAGGCGCCCGTGCGCTGCAACTGCGCGTCCAGCATGCCCATGTGGCGTGTCCACTGCACGGCGCTGGCCAGCGCGACAGCGGCATCGGCGTGGGCCGCACTCTTGCGCACGCCGTGCATGAAAGCGTAGCGCCAGGCGTTGTTGAGCTCGCCGGCCTGCCAGTCCATCCACTGTTCCACCCGCGCACGTTCGCGCGGCGTTTCGGGCAGCAAGTCATGCCGCTGTTCACGCGCGGCCAGGTAGCGGCAGATGGTGTTGCTCTCCCACAGCACAAAGCCGGCGTCAATGAGCACAGGCACCAGGCCGTTGGGGTTGAGGGCCAGGAACTCAGGCGTTAGTGTGGATGTTGAAGGGTCAGGCACGCCAGCGCCCCAGGGCTGCAAGTCGACGGGCAAATTCAGTTCGTCGCACAGCCACAGCACTTTGCGCACATTGATCGACGTGGCGCGGCCCAAGAGTTGCAGCATGGTGGCCTCAGTTCAAGGTGGACACATCGAAGTTGGCCCCGCACAGTACCAAAGCCAATCGCTCATGCGCTGCGGGTGTGACAGCGCCACAGCGCAAGGCCGCCAGCGGCAAGGCGGCGGCAAGTTCCACGGCCAGGCGCAACTCGCTCCACAGCAGCTTTTGCGCCTGCATGATGGCGGCTTCGGGCAACAGGTGCGACGCCGCCACCGCGCGCTGGCAAATGGGCCAGGCGATGTGGCCGATGCGCTTGGCACCCAGCGCGTCAGCCGCCAAGCCCGACACTGCCACGTCCACTGGCTCACCGGCAGCGCGCGCGGCGTGCAAGGTGGGTGAACCCACGGGCTCAAGTGCTTCGACGCGGCTGCGGTTTTCAAACCAGGCCGCAATGCCGGCGATCAAGCCACCACCGCCCACGCTGACCAGCACACGGTCGGGCACACCGGCTTCGTCTTCGATCTCGGCCGCCAGTGTGCCGGCGCCGGTCACCACCTCAACTTGGTCATAGGCGTGCATCAACAATGCGCCGCTCGTCTGCTGACGCAGCACACAGGCCGCCAGCGCGTCGGCATAGGCCGCCCCGGCGACCACGACATGCGCTTGCAATGCCACCAAGGTCTGGCGTTTGGCCGCGCTGGCCAGCTCAGGCAAAAAGACTTCGCAGCGCACACCCAAGGCCTGTGCGGCGGTGGCCACGGCGATGCCGGCGTTGCCGCCCGAGGCAATCACCACGCCCGCCTGCGGTATGGGCAGGCTGCGCATGCGGTTGAACATGCCGCGCGCCTTGAAGCTGCCGCCGCGTTGCAGGTGTTCCAGCTTCAACCACAGTTCGGCGCAGGGCACACCCAGGGCCGCGCCAGGCAGGCGCAGCAGCGGCGTGTGGCGCACATCGCGGCTGATGCGGGCCTGTGCAGCACGAATGGACTGCGGGTTGACGAGTGTGTCGGCGTTGTTCATGCGGCCATGCTAGCCGCTACATTGGCCACATGAACACACCCACCCCCGCACCCACCCCAGACGCGCTGGCCTGGGCGCAGCGCCTGGTGCGCATGGACACGCGCAGCGACCGCAGCAACCTGGCGCTCATCGAATGCATCGCCGACCATCTGCGCAGCTTGCATCTGCCCATTCGTTTGACCTACGACGACACGCGCAGCAAGGCCAACCTCTTCGCCACCATAGGCGCTGGCAAACCCGGCGGCGTGGTGCTGTCGGGCCACACCGACACCGTGCCCTGGGAAGGCCAGGCCTGGAGCCAAGAGCCCCTGTCAGGCGAAGTCAGGGACGGCCGTCTATTCGGGCGCGGCAGCGCCGACATGAAAGGCTGGATAGGCCTGGTGGTGGCGCAGGTGCAAGCCTGGCAAGCCGCTGATGCCGAGCAGGCCATCCACCTGGCCTTCAGCTACGACGAAGAAGTGGGCGGCTTTGGCGCACGCAAACTGATTGCCGACTTGCAAACCGCCGGCATCGCGCCGCGCCTGTGCATCGTGGGCGAGCCGACCGAGATGATCCCGGCCATCGCCCACAAAGGGGTGCACCGCTGGCGCTGCTGCGTGCGCGGCAAGGCGGCGCATTCTTCGCTGACGCCCATGGCCGTCAACGCCATTGAAGCCGCAGCGCGCTTGGTGGCGCACATCAGCCGCATCGGCGATGAGCTGCGTGACAGCGAGCCGCGCCAGGCCGGTTTTGATGTGCCCTATTCCACCAGCGCCGTGTGCCGCATGGAAGGCGGCATTGCCGACAACGTGGTGCCCGAAGAATGCCGCTTCAACTATGAATTTCGTGACCTGCCCGGTGCCGATGCCGCCGCCATGCAGCGCCGTGTGCTGGACTTTGTTGCGACGTTAGAACCGGCCATGAAAGCGATAGCGCCCAGCAGCGGTTTTGCCTTCGAGTCTTTCGCGTCCATGCCGGCCTTCAAGGCTGGCGCCAACGAGCCCGCGGTGAAGTTGGCGCAGCGCCTGGCCGGATCAGACAAGACCACGCTCGTGGCCTTTGGCACCGAAGCCGGTTTGTTCCAGCGCGCTGGCATGTCCACCGTGGTGTGCGGGCCGGGCTCCATCAACCAGGCGCACCAAGCCGATGAATTTGTCAGCCTGCAACAACTGGCGCAGGCGCAAGCGTTCTTGAAAGCCCTGCGTTGAAACTGGCCGGACGTTGGCAGCCCTACCTGCTGGCGGCGCTGGCTTGCCTGGGGTTGGCCGTGCTGACGGCCATCGACATCTACCGCGAACGCCAATTGGCCATT
>JANNEX010000706.1:0-2432 GCA_031379155.1 Rubrivivax sp. | reverse complement strand
GATGGCCACGCGCGACGCGCGCCGGCCCATCGTCATGTTCACCGATGACGCTGATCGCCCCACCATGCGCAGCGCGCTGGGCGCGGGCGTCTCGGCCTACGTCGTCAAAGGCCTCAAGGCCGACCGCGTGCAGGCGGTGATTGCCGTGGCCGTAGAGCGCTTCGCCACCGAGCAAGCGCTGCGCAGCGAACTGCACGAAGTGCGCAGTGAACTGGCCGACCGCAAGACCATAGACCACGCCAAGCGCTTGCTGATGAGCAAGCAGTCGCTGAGTGAACCGCAAGCCCACCGCTTCTTGCAAGACCTGGCCATGAAAAAAGGATTGAAGCTGCGCGACGCGGCCGAGCGTGTCATCGACATCGAATCGCTGCTGGGTTGAACCAGCCTGGTGCGGTACAGCACCAATCTGGCCTTCGTTGACCCTGGCCACGCGGCACTGCCTGGGCAACGGCACATGGCACGCCACTTGCAATGTCTTGATTGAAGGCTGCGGCAATGGCGCCGCAGCAACACGAAACATCCGGGCAACGAGGCCCGCCACACGACTTGTCGTGCGGCGGGCCGCTGTCGTTTTACCAAAGGACTTTCATGAACCCCAACCCCACAAGGGCCCCGCTCATGACCCGCCGCCATGTCATCCAAAGCGCCGCCGTCGCCACTGCAGGCCTGGTCATAGACCCCGCTTTGCGCGCCGCTGTCCACGCCCAGGGCAGCGACAAGCCCGAAAAGGAAGAAGTCAAGATCGGTTTCATTCCCCTGACCGACTGCGCCAGCGTGGTCATGGCCAGTGTGCTGGGCTTCGATAAGAAGTACGGCGTGAAGATCGTGCCCACCAAAGAAGCCAGTTGGGCCGGCGTGCGCGACAAGCTGGTGAATGGTGAACTGGACATGGCACATGTGCTCTACGGCCTGGTCTACGGCGTGCACCTGGGCCTG
The DNA here is from genome assembly GCA_031379155.1 of Rubrivivax sp. Classification (GTDB taxonomy): domain Bacteria; phylum Pseudomonadota; class Gammaproteobacteria; order Burkholderiales; family Burkholderiaceae_C; genus Rubrivivax. Next base: position 1,496 of record JANNEX010000706.1, on the reverse strand, counting down.
AGCGGGCCCAAAAAAGACATGGCCGTGTTGATGACGCTCAACCACAACGGCCAGGCCATCACGCTGTCCAAGAAGCTGGCCGACAAAGGCGCGGTGGATGTGGCCAGCCTGGCCAAGGTGATGGCAAGCGACAAACGCCCGGATGGGGAAACTCGCACCTTCGCACAAACCTTCCCCACTGGCACCCACGCCATGTGGCTGTACTACTGGCTGGCCGCAGGTGGCATCGACCCCTTCAAGGACACCAAAGTCATCACCGTGCCGCCGCCGCAAATGGTGGCCAACATGCGCGTGGGCAACATGGACGGCTACTGCGTGGGCGAGCCCTGGAACCACCGCGCCATCATCGACGGCATTGGCATCACGGCGTGCACCACCCAAGACGTGTGGAAGGACCACCCCGAAAAGGTGTTAGGCACCACCGGTGAGTTCGTCAAGAAGTACCCCAACACGGCACGCGCCGTGATGATGGCGGTGCTGGAAGCCAGCCGCTGGATAGACACTGGCCTGCAAAACAAAAACAAGATGGCGCAGACGATTGCCGACAAGAGCTACGTCAATACCAGCGTGGACGCCATCAACGCCCGCATCCTGGGCCGTTATCAGAACGGCGCATCTGGAAAGGACAGCAAGACCTGGGACGACCCCAACCACATGAAGTTTTTCAATGACGGTGCGGTGAACTTTCCCTACCTGAGTGACAGCATGTGGTTCCTGACCCAGCACAAGCGTTGGGGCTTGCTCAAGAGCCACCCCGACTACCTGACGGTGGCCAAGCAGATCAATCAGATCGACTTGTACAAACAAGCGGCTGGCGCCTTGAAGGTCAACGTGCCCAAAGAGCTGATGCGCAGCAGCAAGCTGATGGACGGCGTGGTGTGGGACGGCAAAGACCCGGCCAAGTACGCCGACGCTTTCAAAGTGCGCGCCAGCACGGCTTGAACTTGCGTGAACCCAGCAACCGCTTCAGGAGCCCGACATGGTCAGTGCTGTTTTTCATTCTCCGCAAGAAGCCACGTTGGCCAGCGGCCCGTCGCGCACCGAAGCCAAGCCGGCCGCCGCGCGCAGGCTGGAGAGCGCCGTTGAATCCGCGCTGGCACCCGCCATGCAAGCCCAGCCGCGCAGAATTCGCGCAGCGCGCGAACCCATAGCCTGGCGCGGCCTTGCGGGCAAGCTGTTGCCCCCACTGCTGGGCATGGCGCTGCTGGTGGGCGTCTGGGCGCTGCTGACCATGAAAGGCGGCGCTTTCCCCACACCGGCGGCCACCTTTGAAGCCGCAGTCAAGCTCTTTTCCAACCCCTTCTATCAAAAGGGCCCCAACGACCAGGGCATAGGCTGGAACATCCTGTTTTCGCTGCAACGTGTGGCGCTGGGCTTTGGCATGGCCGCCATCGTGGGCATTCCACTGGGCTTTGTGATTGGGCGTTTTGCCACGCTCAATCGCATGGTCTCGCCACTCATCAGCTTGCTCAAGCCGGTGTCGCCGCTGGCCTGGT
>JANNEX010000696.1:0-2721 GCA_031379155.1 Rubrivivax sp. | reverse complement strand
GCGCGGGTCGTGGTTGATGACCTGGCCCACGTCGTGCACCAGGCGGATGATGTCCTTGGCCGCCACATAACTGCTGGCCGCCTTGCCGGCGAAGATCACGGTGCGCGGCGTCCAGGCAGCCTTCGGGTCGGCCAGCATGGCCTGGTAACGCGCCACCACTTGCAACAGGTTGAGCAACTGGCGCTTGTATTCGTGGATGCGTTTGACCTGCACATCAAACAGGCTGGTGGCGTCCACCACCACGCCAGTGGTGACGCGAATATGCTCGGCCAGGCGCGCCTTGTTGGCTTGCTTGACGGCCATGAAGGCGTTGCGGAAATCTTCGCGCTGGGCGTGTGGCAGCAGGCGCTTCAACTGGTCCAGGTCCAGGCGCCAACTGCTGCCTATGCTGCTGTCAATCAGCGACGCCAAACTCGGGTTGGCCTGGGCCAGCCAACGGCGCGGCGTGACGCCATTGGTCATGTTGGTGAAGCGCTCTGGCCACAGGCTGGCAAAGTCGGCAAAGATGGTCTTGGTCAGCAAATCGCAGTGCAGGGCCGAGACACCGTTGATCTTGTGGCTGCCCACCACCGCCAAGTGGGCCATGCGCACGCGGCGTTCACCACGCTCGTCAATCAGCGACAGGCCGCGCAAAAAGCCTTCGTCGCTGGGCCGGTGCGCGGCGGCTTCGGCCAAGAACTCAGCATTGACGCGGAAAATAATCTCCAAATGGCGTGGCAGCACCTGCTGCATCAGGGCCACTGGCCAGGTCTCCAGCGCCTCGGGCATCAGGGTGTGGTTGGTGTAGCTGAAGACCTTCTTGGTGATGGCCCAGGCGGCGTTCCAGCCAAAGCCGTGGTCGTCGACCAGCAGGCGCATCAACTCGGCCACGCCCACGGCAGGGTGGGTGTCGTTGAGGTGGATGGCCACCTTGTCCGACAGATTGGTCAGCCGGCCGTGTTCGGCCAGGTGGCGCGCCAGAATGTCCTGGATGGACGCGCTGGTGAAGAAGTATTCCTGGCGCAAACGCAGCTCGCGCCCAGCCGGTGTGCTGTCGTTGGGGTAGAGCACCCAGCTGATGTTTTCGTACTGGTTCTTGAACTCGGCGGCGCGCGCGTAGTCGCCACTGTTGAAAGCACCCAGGTCGATCTGGCTGGGTGCCACAGCCTTCCACAAACGCAGTGTGCTGACACGCGGCGTGCCATGGCCGGGCACCACCATGTCGTAGGCCTTGGCGTTGACTTCACCGGCGTGGCGCCAGGTGGGTACCAGGCTGGGGTCAGCGGCCGGCTCCACCCAGCCGCCAAAACGCACGCGGTAGTGCACGCCAGAACGCGGAAATTCCCAGGGTGTGCCGTCTTCCAGCCAGGGGTCGGGGTACTCGACTTGCCGGCCGTCTTGAATGCTCTGTTTGAACATGCCAAATTCGTAGCGGATGCCGTAGCCAAACGACGGCAATTCCACCGTGGCCATGCTGTCCAAAAAACAAGCCGCCAGACGGCCCAGGCCACCGTTGCCTAACGCAGCATCGGCTTCAGTCGCGACCAGGTCTTCCAGCGTGGCCGCGTGTTCACGTGCGGCCTGGCCCATCTCGCCTTTGAGTTCCAGCGCGGCCAATGCATTGGACAGCGTGCGGCCGATGAGGAATTCCATCGACAGGTAGTAGACGCGGCGCGCTTTGGCGGCGCGGTCTGCCGCGTCAGCCGTCACCCAACGTTGGGATAACTGCTCACGCGCCACCTGCGCCACAGCGTGCATGATCTCGGTGTGTGAAGCGCCCGCAGGCTCGGCGCCCACGGTGTGCAGCAGGTGGTGTTTGACCGCTTGCGCCGTGGGCAATGGCAGGCCGGCGTTAACTTGAACCTGGGTGTCGGAAGGGAGTGCAGACATGGCGGTGCTGGCCCCAAGCAAGGGCGGGCAGGGCGGGATTGCCGATGGCCCGAGTTTGCGCGATTGACGGCCTCAGCGTCAACGGCAATTGCCCGAGTCTGCATGTAGTTTGCCTACAAGATGGAGAGACGCTGGGTTCAGTCAAAGTTGCGCGATAGCCGACGCTAGGGGCCTGGCATTCTGTTGAATCAAAGACTTGCCATGGCTATCGCACAATTAACATTAGATATTTTGCGTACCTATCATCGGCCAGTTTGATGTACGTCGCAGTTTGTGGCGTGTAATTTTGTTGCGTAAACCCACTCAAGGACCCGCATGAAACCCATCGACGTCGCCCAAGGCCTGGACTTGCCCCGACACGCGGTAGCGCTGGTTTTGGCCGGCGGGCGTGGCAGCCGCCTGAAGAACCTGACCGACTCGCGCGCCAAGCCAGCGGTGTACTTCGGCGGCAAGTTCCGCATCGTTGACTTTGCGCTTTCCAACTGCATGAATTCGGGCATTCGGCGCATCGGCGTCATCACGCAGTACAAGAGCCACAGCCTGCTGCGCCACTTGCAGCGCGGCTGGGCTTTTTTGAAAAGTGAGATGAACGAGTTTGTTGACCTGCTGCCTGCGCAGCAGCGGGTGGACGAAGAAAGCTGGTACCGCGGCACGGCCGACGCGGTCTATCAAAACCAGGACATCCTGGCTGCCTACCGCGCTGACTACGTGGTGGTGCTGGCCGGCGACCACATCTACAAGCAGAACTACGCGCTCATGCTGGCCGACCACGTGGCCATGGGGCGTGAGTGCACGGTGGGCTGCATTGAAGTGGCCAGCGAAGAGGCCAAGGCCTTTGGTGTGATGGCCATC
>JANNEX010000686.1:0-7939 GCA_031379155.1 Rubrivivax sp. | reverse complement strand
CATCGTGCCCAAAGGCTGATGACCACAAGCCCACCTCGTCCCCAGAACCTGGAGCCAGCCATGCTGCAAGCCTACCGCCAACACACCGCCGAGCGCGCCGCGCTGGGCATCCCGCCCCTGCCGCTGGACGCCAAACAAACGGCCGAACTGATCGAACTGCTCAAGGCACCACCGGCCGGTGAAGACGCCTTCCTGATGGACCTGCTGACCCACCGCGTGCCACCCGGCGTGGACGACGCCGCCAAGGTCAAAGCCAGCTTCCTGGCCGCCGTAGCGCATGGCGACCTAAGCGTCGCGCTGGTCAGCAAGGCCAAGGCCACCGAATTGCTGGGCACCATGGTGGGCGGCTACAACGTGCACCCGCTGATTGAATTGCTGGACGACGCGGCCGTGGCGCCCATCGCCGCTGCAGCGCTGAAAAAGACGCTGTTGATGTTCGACTTCTTCAACGACGTGGCGGCCAAAGTCAAGGCCGCGAATGCCCAAACTGCGGCCCACGCCAAAGCCGTGATGCAAAGCTGGGCCGACGCCGAATGGTTCACCGCGCGCCCTGAAGTACCGCGCAACATCACCGTTAGCGTGTTCAAGGTGCCCGGTGAAACCAACACCGACGACCTGAGTCCCGCGCCTGACGCCTGGAGCCGCCCCGACATCCCGCTGCACTACCTGGCGATGCTGAAAAACACACGCGAAGGCACGGCCTTCAAGCCCGAAGAAGACGGCAAACGCGGGCCCATGCAGTTCATTGAGGAGCTGAAGAAAAAGGGCCACCTGGTGGCCTATGTAGGCGACGTGGTGGGCACCGGCAGCAGCCGCAAGAGTGCCACCAACAGCATCGTCTGGGGCTTTGGCCAGGACATTCCCTTCGTGCCCAACAAACGCTTCGGCGGCGTCACCCTGGGGGGCAAGATTGCACCCATCTTTTTCAACACCCAAGAAGACAGCGGCGCGCTGCCCATCGAAGTCGACGTGGCCGGCCTGGAAACCGGCGACGTGCTGGACATTCAGCCTTACGACGGCAAGATCCTCAAGGCCGGCGCGGTCATCAAGACCTTCGAGCTGCGCAGCCAGGTGCTGTTTGACGAAGTGCGCGCCGGTGGCCGCATCAACCTCATCATCGGCCGCAGCCTAACGGCCAAAGCGCGTGAATTCCTGGGCCTGAGTGCGAGCACCGTGTTCCGCCTGCCGGCACCGCCCACTGCCACCAAAGCCGGCTTCACGGTGGCGCAAAAGATGGTGGGCCGCGCGGTGGGCTTGCCAGAAGGCCAGGGCGTGCGCCCAGGCACCTATTGCGAACCCAAGATGACCACCGTGGGCAGCCAGGACACCACCGGCCCCATGACCCGCGACGAGCTCAAAGACCTGGCCTGCCTGGGCTTCAGTGCCGACATGGTGATGCAAAGCTTTTGCCACACCAGCGCCTACCCCAAGCCGGTGGACGTGAAAACGCACCGCGAACTGCCGGCCTTCATGAGCAACCGCGGCGGCGTCAGCCTGCGCCCCGGCGACGGCGTCATCCACAGCTGGCTGAACCGCCTGCTGCTGCCCGACACCGTGGGCACCGGTGGCGACAGCCACACACGCTTCCCCATCGGCATCAGCTTCCCCGCCGGCAGCGGCTTGGTGGCCTTTGGCGCCGCCACGGGCGTGATGCCGCTGGACATGCCTGAATCGGTTCTTGTGCGCTTCAAGGGCCAGATGCAGCCCGGTGTGACGCTGCGCGACCTGGTGCATGCCATCCCGCTGTACGGCATCAAGACCGGCCTCTTGACGGTTGCCAAGGCCGGCAAGATCAACGCCTTCAGCGGCCGCATTCTGGAAATCGAGGGCCTGCCCAACCTCAAAGTCGAACAAGCCTTTGAGCTGAGCGACGCCAGCGCAGAACGCAGCGCCGCCGGCTGCACCATCAAGCTCAACCCCGAGCCGATCAAAGAATACCTAACGAGCAATGTGGTGCTCATGAAAAACATGATTGCCAACGGCTACGCCGACGCGCGCACGCTGGAGCGACGTATCCAAAAGGTTGAAGCCTGGCTGGCCAACCCCACACTGCTGCAAGCCGACAAGAACGCCGAATACGCCCATGTCATTGAAATCGACATGAACGACATCAAAGAGCCCATCCTGTGCTGCCCCAACGATCCCGACGACGCCAAGTTCTTGAGCCAGGTGGCGGGCACCAAGATCGACGAAGCCTTCATTGGCAGCTGCATGACCAACATCGGCCACTTCCGCGCCGCCGCCAAACTGCTGGCCGGCCAGCGCGACATACCCGTCAAGTTGTGGGTAGCCCCGCCGACCAAGATGGACCAGGCCGAGCTCATCAAAGAAGGCCACTACGCCAACTTTGGCGCCGCCGGCGCGCGCACCGAACAGCCGGGTTGTAGCCTGTGCATGGGCAACCAAGCGCAGGTGCGTGAAGGTGCCACGGTGGTGTCCACGTCCACCCGCAACTTCCCCAACCGGCTGGGCAAAAACGCGAATGTGTTTTTGGCGTCGGCTGAGTTGGCGGCGATTGCTTCAAGGCTGGGTCATATCCCCACGGTGGCGGAGTATCACGAGGCCATGGGCATCATCAACAAGGACAATGCCAGCGTCTACAAGTACTTGAACTTTGATCAGATTGAGGAGTATGTCGAGACGGCCAAGGGTGTCGCGGCTTGATTTTTTTTGTCGCTGACTGAAGGCCCGCTTCGGCGGGCTTTTTTATGTCGAGGCGAAAGGGCCAAATGGGTCAATGGGCTTCAGCGACTGCCAGTTCTCGAATTTATCAAGTGCACCGACCTGGGACGCATCCAATATTGCGGCGCCCAGTGCGCGGAAAAAGGCTTGGCGTTCAGCAGGCAATTGGGGAAGGACTACTGAAAACATGGGCTCGAAATCCCAAATGCCCCGTTCGAAACCCATCTGCAAAAGGCTCTTCAGTCGCCCGAGCAATTCTTCGTCTGCGCCCGCCGCCCTCAACTCCCGTTCAATTGCGCCATACAGAATCGCTTCGGCCAGTGTTTGAGATGCTTCGGGCTGGCGCCGAGAAATAGCCAGGAGGACTAGCGGGCGCACTTCGTTGCGGGAAGTGGGGTCGCCCTTGGTCAACTTGAGCGAAGCGAAATTGGCAATATGGTTAGGATTCTCTGGGTCCAATTCCCGCGCCCTCTTGTACATCGCCTCAGCATCGTCGTAGTCTTTTCGGTGATTGGCCAGAAAGAGCGCGTAGGCGCCTGTGATGTCCCCGCGACCGGGGTCCAACTCCAGCGCCTTCTTGAACAGCGTCTGGGCAGCGTCGTAGTCCTTGCGGTGGTGCTTCAGAAAGAGCGCGTAGTCGCAAGCGATGCTCGCGTCACTGGGGGCCAACACCATTGCCTTCTGGTACACCCCCTCGGCAGCGTCATAGTCTTTTCGGTGTTGGGCCAGAAAGTACGCGTAATCGCCCATGATGCTCGCGTGACCGGGGTCTAACTCCAGCGCCTTCTTGAACATGAATTGGGCAGCGTCAAAGTCCTTGAGCAGGTCCGCCAAAAAGACCGCGTAGTTGCCCGCGATGTGCGCGTGACTGGGGTCCAACTCCAGCGCCTTCCTGTACAGCGTCTGGGCAGCGACGTATTCCTTGCGGCGCTGCGCCAGAAAGAGCGCGTAGTTGGCAGTCAACTCAGCGCTGGTGGGAAACTCGCGCAGGCCCTGCTTGTAGATCTCTTCTTGCTTTGCGACGTCAGGTTCGTCGTTGGCCAACACTTGCCAAGCCCACCAGCTCTTGCCTCCTTCTATCGACTTGCGCAACACCACACCCGCGCTACGCTGGGCGGCAGACCCTTGCGCTGATGATTTGCTCAGCTTCTCGGCCTGTTCTCGATAACGCGTAGCCCTATCCTGGCCCAACTTGGCGGTGCGTTCGGCGATGTCTGCCACGTTGAAGCCCTTCACCAACTTGGCCGCCAGCTGCAACATGAATTCATCGAAGCCGGCTATCTTCACTTGCACGCCGCGGTGTTTGATCAGCACCTGTTGCGCCTTGTCAGAAGGCGGCGCCCCTTCGCGGTAGCACCACACCATGCGCCCGGCGATGTCACCCGCTTCCAGCGCCAACAGCATGTCCATCAGGCTGCCGTCATTGCCGCCGTAACCCACCACGATGGGCGTGAAGTACTGAAACAACTTTTTCAGCGCCAGCCGCCAACCTTCTTCCATGGTGGACACGCCGGCGTGGTCGTTTTTGGGGTGCAAGAACAGGTCACGGTGAATCTTGGCCACCAAAGGGCGGCGCAGTTGTGGGCGCACAAAACCGGCCAGCGATTCATGCGCCACCACCAGCGGCGACTGGTGGGCGTGCATGGCCAGGGCGTCAGCCACCAGATTGTCGAAATTGGTGGTCACCACCACTTTGTGGCGCGTGTGCTGGATGATTTCAGCCAGCAGCGAATAGCCCAGACTGGGCGACTTGCCTTCCATGGCCAGTTCAAGCTCGGCGTAACCCGACTCTCTGTCCTGAGAAAACCGGCGCTCAAATATCTGCGGATAGTGTTGGTCTGCGGTGTCATGGCTGAGGCCACTTGCAGACGGCCAAGCCTGGCTCAGCCAATCATCCAGGTCAGAGCCGTCGTCGCATTCGCGCAGGTGCAAGTCCTTGAGCCAGCGCTGCGCCAAGTGCTTGCCGGTGGGAATGTCGGAAGTGAATGACGCACCCGCACCAAGAATGAAGGCGAACTGGCGGTCGGTCATCGATGCGTGGATGCCGGCCAATTCCGCCAGTACGCCGTCGAGTGTCCATTCAGGAACCGAGTTTGTGTCAGTCACGTGCTTCCCCTGTCTTCAATGGCAGCTTCGGTGGTCCGAAACGGCTGGGACCGTGGCGCAGCTTTGAACGTTTACGCCGCCTGCCGCTGCGGCAATTTCATGTCCACCACGATCTCCGTCCACGGCACATTCACGCGCCCATCGTCCCCACGTTCCACCGCAAGCCACTCGATCAACTGCTGCACATCCGTGTGCACGTTTTTGTAGTTGCGCCCCAGTTGCCGCGCCAGCTCGGCCACCGTTAAGGGGCCGGCTGCACGCAAGGCGGCAATCAATTCCCAGCGCTTGGGCGTGAAGGTGGCGAACATGGCGCCGACTTGTTCGAAGCTGACGCCGAAGTGGGGCTCGACCTTGCGGCCTGCGGCCACTGCGCGCATGACGTCTGCGGCGCGTTTGCCAGACTCTTGCGTGGTCTCCCCCACCGTGACTCTGAGCACACGGCTGCTGATGTTTTGTCTTGTGGTCATGCCCTTTGCTCCACGTCGCGCAAGAAGTCGCGCATGAGGGTTTCGATATCCACGAAGCGGTAGCTGAATTCGCGCCCGTGAATGTGCTTGTGGTCGCCTTTGCCACGTTCGTTGTCGTAACCCACGACCCGTTGGCCGTCACGCACATACACAAGGCGGTACTTGAAGCCGTGGGTAGAGGGGTCGACTGGCTTGGGAACCTGCCACACCACCATTTCAACCACGCCACCTCTCAAGGACGTGCGTGTGCGCAAGACCAACTCTGCTTCAGGCATGGCTGCATCTTGCCACGTCTTTATGGCGTGTCAAGCCATAGAGTCATGACAGTGTCCCCAAGTCTTTACGCCGTCTGCGCCTGCGTGCGCTTGGCCTGCTCCAACAACCAAGCCACCAGCGCCTTCACCGCCGGCTTGCGCGCCGCCCCAGGCTCCACCACCAAGGCATAACCGCGCACGGATGCGGTAGCGCCTTTGAACGGCGCCACCAGCGCGCGCTGGCGCAGCAGCGCGTCAATCAAGGGCCTGCGGCCCAGCACCACGCCTTGGCCGGCCACGGCGGCTGCCACGGCCGCGTCGTACTGGGTGAAGCTGATCACGGCTGCCGGCTCGAGGTTGCCCACGCTGGCCGCTTGCAGCCAGGTCTGCCATTCCAGCGGCACGCCTTTGCCGGCTGGCGCGTCCAATTGCAGCAGCGTGTGGGCGTGCAAGTCAGCAGCGGTTTTCAGCTTGGGGCGGCCACGCGCCAACAGCGAGGGCGCGCACACCGGCTGCATCGTCTCGTGAAACAGCGGCAAGACCGTGTCGGCGCCCAGTGCGGTGTAGCGGATGGCCAGGTCGAAGCCGTCGGCGGCCAGGGCGCGGGCATCCAGCGATGCGTCTATGCGCACGTCTATGCCCGGGTGGCCGCTGACGAAGTCACTCAGGCGCGGGATCAGCCACAGCGAGGCTAACCCCGGTGTGGTGGTGACAGAGAGCACCTCGCGCCGGCGCGGTGCGCGGATGGCGCCCACCGCCGCGCGCACGCTGCCGATGGCGATGTCTACGGCCTTGGCCAGGCCATGACCATGCTCGGTGAGTTCGAGCTTGCGGTGGCCACGGCGGAACAGGGGGGAACCCAACTCGGCCTCCAGCGCCGCCACTTGTCGGCTCACCGCCGACTGGGTCAGGAAACATTCGGCGCCGGCTTTGGTGAAGGACAGATGGCGCGCGGCGGCGTCAAACACCACCAGGCGGTCGAGTGAAGGCAGGCGGGTGTTTTGCATACGGGTGTTCTACAGACGGGTGTTTTGCATGAGTTTTTAGAATGCGTGGCATGCCCAAGTATCGTTTGAACATCGGCATTGGCAGCAGCATGATGCGGCCACTGACCAGCCCAACCCGGGTTGAAGTTCAGATGCACCAGGAGCATGCCATGAGCAGCCACACCGCGTCCAGCCCCCATGATTTCGCGCCTGTCTGCGCGCCTGTCTGCGCGCCTGTTTGCGCGCCTGTTTGCGCACCCCCTTGCGCCAAGGGCACGCTGCAGCACTTGCAGCGCCACCAATTCCTCAGCCTGCACCGCCCACGTGGCCTGTGGCTGCGCGCCGAGAGCGGCAGCCTGTGGGTGACGGTGGATGGCGAAACCGACGACATCGAACTGACGACGGGTCAAAGCCAGCGCTTTGACACCAACGCCACGGTCACCGTGGGCACCTTCGGCGGCGACGCGGTGCTGTGCACCGTGCCACCGCCCCCGCCAGCCTGGCAACAAACACTGCGCCGCTGGTTGTCTGGCCCCGCGCGGCTGGTGCACGCATGAACGCGGCGCTGCGCTTGGTGCACGACGGGTCGCAGGTCGGCACGCAACTTTGCACCCAGCCCTGGCGTCAGCGGCCCTACCGCGAAACGCTGGCGCTGGGCGGGCAGCGCCGTGTCACGCTGCGGCCTGCCCACCACAGTGACGCGCAGGCGCTGCAAGACTTCTACAGCGCACTGTCGCCACGCTCGCGCCTGATGCGTTTTCATGGCGCCGTGAACCGTTTGCCAGACACCGTGCTGCGCCGCTTCACGCACCAGGTGGCACATCAGCACGTGGCGCTTTTGGCCACCAGTGGCACAGCTGCGGGCTTGCCGCTGCTGGTGGGCGAGGCTCGCTACGTCGTCGACACCACGGCCGCGCACAGCGCGGAGTTTGCTGTCGCCGTCGCCGACGACTGGCAAGGCCTGGGCCTGGGCCGCGCCATGATCCAGCGCTTGTGCATTCACGCCCAGGCTGAAGGCCTGCGCAGCCTGCACAGCGTGGTGATGGCGGGCAACGAAGGCATGCTGGGTTTGCTGCATCAACTGGGCGCAGAACTGTATGCAGACGCCACCGAGGTGCAGGCCACGCTGCGTTTGTAGCGTAGACATGCGCGCCGTGGGGGCAAGGGCTTGGGGCCAGGGCCGCGACCTATGATGGTCGCGCCCCCGCTCTCGAGACCCGCCATGCTCACTTTCAAGCACCCCTTCGCGCAGACCTTAAAAACTTTCACCACAGCCAGCGGCAAAACCGGCCAACTCTATTCCCTGCCCGCGCTGGCCCGCCGCTTCCCACGCATCAAGCGCCTGCCCGTCAGCCTGCGCATCGTGCTGGAAAGTGTGCTGCGCAACTGTGACGGCCAAAAGGTCACGGCCGAGCACGTCAAACAACTGGCGCAATGGGGCGCA
>JANNEX010000403.1:0-1849 GCA_031379155.1 Rubrivivax sp. | reverse complement strand
TGGCGGTGGTGCCTGCGGCCGTCAACAGGCCCAGAAACAGCGTGTTCCAGGCCACACCGCAGCGCGCGCCGCCGGCCAAACAAGACAGGCCCCAGACACGTTCATGCCCAAGCCGTTCAGCCAGCGACGCAAAAGAAAACGCGCCGTCTTCAGTGAGAAAGGCGCCGAGCAAACTCTTGCCCACCGGCAGCGCCACAAACAGCAGCAGCAGCGCGCTGCACAGCACCACCGCGCCGGCAATGAAGAAGTCACCGCGAAAGTAGCCCAGGCGCGCAATGCCCGCGCCCAGCAGCATGAGCAGCGCCAGCAGCAGCAGCGCGCCGCCCAGGCCCATGCCTGGCTGGCCACCTGCCAGGTCACCAAACACGGCCGTTAGCCAGCCCCAGGACCAGCCGGTGGCGCCTATCGCAAAGCCGGCGCCCACGACCCCTAGCAGGCCCAGTGTGGCGCCGGCCACCAGCGTCCAGCCCTGGCTGCGCCCTGCCGGCATTCGCCAAGCCACGGCGCACAGCGCCAGGCCGATCAGCCCACCCCACAACCAAGGCCGGCCATGTTGCAAAGCCTGCACTGCGCCGCTGGCCGTTTCACTGCCACCAAAGATACCCGTTAGCGACTTCAGCAGCGACAGGTTCTGCGGAAAATACCAAGGCAGCAGCACAAAGGCCACACTGCCCAGCGCCAGCCAGCCCAGCAGCACACGTTGCGCGCGTGACATGCCGAGTTGCCGGCGATTGACGTGCGTCATCGCGGCAGCGAGTTGACTTCTTTCTCCCAGCGCGTGATCAAACGTCGCCGCTCGGCGCTGGCGCCGTACTTGGCGTAGTCGTAGTCGATGAACTTGATCTTCTTGAAGTCAGGCACGCGCGGGTCGACTGGCGTGTTCTTGTTGCTGGGCAACTGGAACTGTTTGGACGCAGCGCCAAACTGCTGCGCCTGCGGGCTCAGCGCCCATTCGTAGAACTTTTTGGCGGCTTCCAGGTTGCGTGCGCCTTTGATGATGCTCATGGAGCCAATCTCGGCGCCCGTGCCGTCCGTGGGCGTGACGGTGGCGACCGGAAAGCCCTGCATGGCTTCACCCGGGCCGTCGTGCACGAAGCTGATGCTGACCGTGGTTTCGCCGCGTGCGGCGGCCTTGATGGGCCCGGTGCCGCTGCGCGTGTAGGTGGCGATGTTCTTGTGCAGCGCCTTCATGTAGTCAAAGGCTTTTTCTTCGCCCATCAACTGCACCAGCGTGGCCACCATGGTGTAGGCGGTGCCGCTGCTGGCCGGGTTGGCAACTTGAATTTCACCCTTCAAGGCCGGGTTCAACAAGTCAGCCCAGGTCTTGGGCACAGCGAGCTTTTTCTTCGCCATGAGTTCGGTGTTGTAGCCAAAGCCCAGCGGCCCGCTGTAAATGCCCACGGTCTTGAAGCCCGACTGTGTGGCCTGCTGTTGCGCCCAGGTATGCAGTTGCGGCAGCGTGGGGCTTTTGTACTCGAGCGACAGGCCCTGTTCGGCGGCCTGCAAGTGCGGGTCACCCGTGCCGCCAAACCAAACGTCGGTCTTGGGGTTGGCCTTCTCGGCGATGAGCTGCGCCAGCGCTTCGCCCGAACCTTTGAGCGACATGTTGAGCTTGATGCCGGTGCTGCGCGCAAACACCGTCTGGATCATGTTGCACCACTCGGCCTGGACCGAGCAGATGACGTTGAGCTGGCCGGCCTCTTGGGCCTGCGCCGACGCGGCCCATGTCAGGCTCACCAGGCCTAATGCCGCAAAGCTGGACTTCTTGAATCGGCGCATGGGCACTCCTGGGCGGGCAAATTGATGCGGGATGCTAGTCCCGTCATCTGAGCCCCACGCTCGGGGCTTG
>JANNEX010000683.1:0-7228 GCA_031379155.1 Rubrivivax sp. | reverse complement strand
GGGTGACCAATCGAAGACCCGTTTGTCGATGAGAAAGTTGCTGGCGTTGAACAGGTACATCACCGTGAACAGCGCAAAGCCCGTCAGCCAGGTCGAATAACTTTCCCAGAAGAACCAGTGGAGGTGGTCGGGCAAAGTCTTGGGCGCCACCAGGTACTTCTGCGGGTTGTAAAAACCACCGCCGTGCACGGCCCACAACTCACCGTCCACCCCTTTGGCTTTGAGCGCGGGGTCTTGCGGCGTGAGCAGGCTGTTGTCCAGGAAGACGAAGTAAAACGACGAGCCTATCCAGGCAATGGCCACGATGACGTGCGCCCAGCGCAGCAGCAGATTGACCCAGTCGAGCAGGTAGGCGGTGTCCATCTTCGCTGGGCTAGTTCTTCACGTCAGCGGCCTTGATGGCCGGGGCCCAGTCGCTGATTTGTTTGGTCACGAAGGCAGCGAACTCGGCACTGCTCATCTTCACCGCGGTGATGCCCAGTTCTTCCAAGCGTTTGACGATGGCCGGGTCGGCCACGATGTCGGCCAAGGCCTTGCCCAATTTGTCGGTGACTTCCTTGGGCAGGCCGGCTGGGCCACTGACACCAAAGTAGTTTTCGGCCAGCAGCTGCGGCAGGCCCAGTTCCAGCACCGTGGGTACCTCAGGCGCCAGCGGCGAGCGGCTGCGAGAGGTGACGGCCAGGCCTTTGATCTGGCCGCTCTTCATCATCGGCACATAGGCGGTGATGACGTCGATGCCGATGGGAATGGTGCCGGCAATCAAGTCGGTGGTCATGGGCGCACCGCCACGGTAGGGCACGTGGGTCATGCTGATCTTCATCGCATCTTTGGCCATCTCGCCCACGATGTGGCCGATGGAGCCGGGGCCACCACTTCCAAAGTTAGTACCGACGTTGGTGCTTTGTGCGGCGAACTTGGGCAGCTCTTTCAAAGACGCAGGCCCACTCTTGGGGTTGGCCATGATGAGCACTGGCGCAATGCCCAGCATGGCCACGTGCGTGAACTGTTTGGCCGGGTCATAGGGTTGCTTGGGCACCGTGAAGGGGCCAATGGACAGCGGTGTGCTGTTGCTCAGCATCAGCGTGTAGCCGTCGGGTGCAGAGCGCACCACTTCCAGCCCACCAATGGTGCCGCCAGCACCCGGTTTGTTGTCGACGATGACGGGTTGGCCCAAGGCTTTGGACAGCGGCTCTGAGATGGCGCGCGCCACGATGTCGCTGGCGCCGCCAGCGGCGAAAGTGACGATGATGCGCACCGGCTTTTCTGGATAGGCAGCGTGGGCCAGCAAAGGCAGGCTGGCCATCATCGGCATGAGCAAAGCAAGGCGTGGGATGGAGCGGGTCATGATCATCCTCAAAGTGGGGCTTTGGCGGCAAGCCAGAGTCGTGCCAAGTGCGTGAAAAGAGCGCGTCAAAAAAGCGCCTCAAAAAAGCGCTTCAAGAACCACGGTAGGTGCTGTAGCTCCAGGGGCTAACGAGCAAGGGCACGTGGTAGTGGCCGGCCGCATCGGCAATGCCAAAGTCAAGCTGCACGGTATTGATGAAGGGCGGCTCGGGCAAGCTGGCCCCGCGGGCGCGGAAGTAGGGCGCCACCTCAAACAGCAGGCGGTAGCTGCCCGTGGCCATTTCGATGGCGTCCAGCAAAGGCCCGTCGGCGCGGCCGTCGCCGTTCAGCGTAAGTTGTTTGAGGGTGTTCGCGACGCCGTGCGTCACGCGTTGCAGCGTGACTTGCATGCCCGCAGCCGGGCAGCCATTGGCGGTGTCGAGCACGTGGGTGCTGAGGTGTCCCATGTCGGTTCTTTCCTGTCTATCGCTCTGAAATGCCGGGCTTGCGCAATGGTGCAAAGTGTATACACTTCAGAATACACGTCAACCCTGTTGTCCCACAGTTCTTGGCCCACACCCCTTGGCTCACACCCCTTGGCTCACAAACGTGCTCAAGCCCACCCAAGCCTTGCCCCCGTCCGCCCTGCGGCGCAGCCGCGCCAACCTCAAAGCGATCGGCGCTTTTGTGCCCAAGGCGCGGCCTCACGCAGCGCCTGCTGGGCCACAGGAAACCACCCTGGCCACCGGCAGCACGCAGCGCATCGTGCACGCCATCACTACCGCCATCATTGAACGCCGCCTGATGCCCGGCACCAAACTGGCCGAGCAGCAGATCGCCGACCTCTTCAAGGTCAGCCGCACGCTGGTGCGCCAGGCCCTCAACCAGCTCAGCCGCGACCACCTGATCACGCTCGAGCCCGCACGCGGCGCCTTCGTGGCCCAGCCCAGCGTGGACGAAGCGCGCCAGGTCTTTGCGGTGCGCCAATTGATTGAATCGCAGATGGCGCGCCAGCTCTGTGCCAGCGTCACGCCGCAACAGGTGGCGCAGTTGCGCGAACACCTGCGCACCGAACACGAAGCGGTGGCGCGTGTGGACGTGGCAGGCCGCACGCGGCTGCTGGCCGACTTTCATGTCGTGCTGGCGCGTTTGCTGGGCAACGAAGTGTTGGCCCAGATGCTGGCTGATTTGTTGGCGCGTTGTTCGCTGATCGCCTTGATGTATCAGTCAGCCCACTCGGCTGAACACTCAGCCGAAGAGCACGGCGCCATCGTTGACGCCATAGAACGGCGCGACTCGCGTGCGGCGGCGCGTTTGATGGAAAGCCACCTGGGCAACGTCGAAAAAAATCTGCAACTGCACACGCGCGCGCCCAACTTGGCGGCGGCGCTTCGAATCCCATGAGCCGCCGGGCCGTTCCCAAGGCGAATACCGCAGTGCGAAGCACGAAGGTACTCCAGTGACCCGCCGGGCCGTTCCCAAGGCGAATACCGCAGTGCCAAGCACGAAGGGTCATCCGTGAGCGACTATCCACGCGACCTCAAAGGCTACGGCCAGCATCCACCCCAGGCGCAGTGGCCTGGCCAGGCCCGGGTGGCGGTGCAGTTTGTGCTGAACTACGAAGAGGGTGGTGAAAACAACCCGCTGCATGGTGACGCGACCAGTGAGACTTTCTTGAGCGAACTGGTCACCGCGCAGGCCTATGAAAACCGCCACATGACCATGGAGTCGATGTACGAATACGGCTCGCGCGCGGGCGTGTGGCGCATCTTGCGTGAGTTTGATCAACGCCAGTTGCCGCTGACGGTGTTTGGCGTCGTCTCGGCCTTGCAGCGCTACCCGGAACTGGTGCAGCACTTTTTGGCGCGCGGCGACGAAATCGCCAACCACGGCCTGCGTTGGATTCACCACCAGCACATGCCCGAAGCGACTGAGCGCAAGCACATCGGCGTGGCCACCGATTTGTTGAAGGAACTCACGGGTGGTGTGAGTGGTGGCGTCGCGGGCGGCGTCACAGGCGGCGTGACAGGCGGCGTGACAGGCGCAGGCTGGTACACCGGCCGCGACAGCCCCAACACCCGCCGCCTGGTGGTGGACCAAGGCGGCTTCGAGTACGACAGCGACTACTACGGTGACGACCTGCCTTTTTGGCTGCAAGTGCAAAAGAGCGACGGCACGCTGGCGCCGCACCTGGTGGTGCCCTATTCGCTGGACACCAACGACATGCGCTGCGTGCAGGCCCAGGGCTTCAACACCGGCGACCACTTCTTCAGCTACCTGCGCGATGCCTTCGACGCGCTGTATGCCGAGGGAGCCGAGGCACCGAAGATGATGAGCATTGGCATGCATTGCCGCTTGCTGGGCAAACCCGGGCGCATCGCGGCGCTGCAACGCTTCTTGGACCACATTGGCAGCCGCGACCGCGTCTGGATCTGTCGCCGCATCGACATTGCGCGCCATTGGCGCAGCACCCATCCCTTTGACGCCACCACCGCCTTCGTGTGGAAGTGAGAGCCACATGCTCAGCCTGGACCCACTCAACCACGCCGACGCCGACAGCTTTACCGCGCTGCTGGACGGCACCTACGAACACTCACCCTGGATCGCGCGTGCCGCGTGGGCGCAGCGGCCTTTCAAGAGCCTGGCCGCGCTCAAACACGCCATGGTGGTGGTGCTGCGTGAAGCCGGACGCGAGGCGCAGCTAAGGCTCATCCGCGCCCACCCTGAACTGGCCGGCAAGGCCATGGTCAGCAAGACGCTGACGGCAGAGAGCAGCCACGAACAAGGCAAAGCGGGCCTCACCGACTGCACGCCGGCCGAGTTTGCGCACATCCAGCAGCTCAACGCCGACTACAACGCCAAATTCGGCTGGCCCTTCATGCTGGCCGTGCGTGGGCCACGGGGTTTGGGTTTGCACCGCAGCGCCATCATTGCCACCTTTGAGCGCCGCCTGGCCAACCACCCGGACTTCGAATTCGCCGAGGCGCTGCGCAACATTCACCGCGTCGCCGAGCTGCGCTTGAACGACAAGTTTGGCTTCACGCCCAGCCAAGGCCAGCAGGTGTGGGACTGGGCCGAAGCGATGGCTGTGCACAGCGACCCCGGCTTCAAAGAGTCAGGTCAACTCACGGTGACTTACTTGACCGACGCGCACAACGCGGTGGCGCAGCAGCTGCAAGTGTGGATGCGGGAAAGCGGCTTTGACGAGGTAAGGCGTGACGCCGTGGGCAATGTCGTCGGCATCTACCACGGCACTGACAAGGCCGCGAGGCGCCTGCTGACAGGCAGCCACTACGACACCGTGCGCAACGGTGGCAAGTACGACGGGCGACTGGGCATCCTGGTGCCCATGGTCATCGTGGCCGCTTTGTCGCGGCAGAACAAACGCTTGCCCTTTGGCTTTGAAGTGGTGGGCTTTGCCGAAGAAGAAGGCCAGCGCTACAAGGCCACTTTCCTGGGCAGCGGCGCGCTCACGGGCGACTTCGACCCGGCCTGGCTGGAGCAGCAAGATGCCGACGGCGTGACCCTGCGCAGTGCCATGCAAGCCGCCGGCCTAACGCCAGAAATGAGCGCCATCGCAGCCGAGAAGCGCGACCCGTCACGCTACCTGGGTTTTGTCGAAGTCCACATCGAACAAGGCCCGGTGCTGGACGAGCTGGACCTGCCGCTGGGCGTGGTGACTTCCATCAACGGCAGCCTGCGCTACCTGGGCGCCGTGCAGGGTATGGCCAGTCACGCCGGCACCACGCCCATGGACCGCCGCCGCGACGCGGCGTGTGCCGTGGCCGAGCTGGCGCTGTATGTGGAAAAGCGCGCTGCGGCGGTGCCTGACGTGGTGGGCACGGTGGGCATGTTGCAAGTGCCATCGGGCTCCATCAACGTGGTGCCTGGCCGTTGCCAGTTCAGCCTGGACCTGCGCGCCACCACCAACGCGGCGCGCGACGCACTGGGCGAAGACGTGCGCGCAGAACTGGCGCGCATTTGCCAACGGCGCGGTGTCAGCTTCACCTTGGAGCAGACCCTGGCCGCCGCCGCCGCGCCCAGCGCCAAGCCTTGGCAACAGCGCTGGGAGGCGGCGGTGCAGGCCCAGGGCCTGCCCGTGTTCTGCATGCCCAGCGGCGCTGGCCACGACGCCATGAAGCTGCATGAAGTGATGCCACAAGCCATGCTCTTCCAGCGCGGTGGCAACGCCGGCATCAGCCACAACCCGCTTGAATCCATCACCGCTGACGACACGGAATTGTGCGTCGCGGCTTTTACTGAACTGCTGCAAGGCTTGGCCCGCGAATGAACGCTTACGAACAGCTTGACGCCTGGGTTGACGCGCACTTTGACGACGAGGTGCGCTACCTGCAAGCCTTGGTGCAGGTGCCCACCGACACACCGCCGGGCAATAACGCGCCGCATGCGCAGCGCACCGCAGAGCTGCTGTTGGCCATGGGTTTGGTGGCCGAGCAGCACCCGGTGCCTGAATGGGCGCTGAAGGAATATGGCTTGCAGTCCATCACCAACCTCATCGTGCGCCAGCGTTTTGGCGCCGGTGGCAAGACCATCGCGCTCAATGCCCATGGCGACGTGGTGCCGCCGGGTGAAGGCTGGACGCATGGCCCCTATTCGGGCGAGGTGGTGGACGGCAAGCTCTACGGCCGCGCATCCGCCGTGAGCAAGAGCGACTTCGCCTGCTACACCTTTGCGCTGCGCGCCTTGCAAAGACTGGCTGTGCCGCTCAAAGGCGCGGTTGAATTGCACTTCACCTATGACGAAGAATTTGGCGGTGAACTGGGCCCCGGCTGGCTGCTGAACAACAAGCTCACGGCGCCTGATTTGCTCATCGCGGCGGGCTTCAGCTACCAGGTGGTGACGGCGCACAGTGGCTGCCTGCAAATGGAAGTCACGCTGCACGGTGTGGCATCCCACGCGGCCTATCCTGAGACGGGTGTGGATGCGCTGCAAGCCGCCAACAAGCTGTTGAGCGCGCTGTATGAACACAACGCCGTGCTGCGCCAACGCCTTTCCAAAGTCGAAGGCATCACCCACCCCTACTTGAACGTGGGCCGCATCGAAGGCGGCAGCAACACCAACGTCGTGCCAGGTGAAGTCGTGATCAAGCTCGACCGGCGCACCATTCCTGAAGAAGACATGGCGGCGGTGGAAGCCGAAATGCGTGCGCTGATCGAAGACAGCGTGGCGCAAAGCCCTGGTGTGCGCGTGGAAATCAAGCGCCTGCTGATGGCGCAACCACTCAAGCCACTGGCCGGCAACCAGGTCTTGGTGGACGCCATTCAAAAACACGGCCAGGTGGTGTTTGGCCAGCCCATTCCCACCTCGGGCACGCCGCTGTACACCGATGTGCGCCTGTACGGCGAACACGGCGTGCCGGCGGTCATCTATGGGGCCGGGCCACGCACGGTGCTCCAGAGCAATGCCAAGCGTGCGGATGAACATGTGTTGCTGTCAGACCTGCGTGGCGCCACCAAGGTGATTGCGCGCACCTTGTTCGACCTTTTGCAGCCCTGACAGCGCGCAAAGCACGGCCTTGTGGTGCAAGCCCCAAGGGCAAGCTATGCACGAAACTTGCAAAATCAGTGCACCTGCTTGTCTGATCACCCCGGAGCTTTTGATGTCCCTGCTGTTCACCACCCGCCGCGTCTTGCTGGCCGCTGCTGTCTTTGTTGCGCCGGCTTTGAGCCTTGCGCAAAGCACGCCACAAACTCCCATCAAGTTCCAACTCGACTGGCGCTTTGAAGGCCCCGCCGCGCTCTTTTTGGCCAGCAGTGCCAAGGGCTACTACAAGGCTGCGGGCCTGGACGTGACGATTGACGCCGGCAACGGCAGCGGCGGCACGGTGACGCGCGTGGCCAGTGGCAGCTACGACATGGGATTCGCCGACCTGGCTGCGCTGATG
>JANNEX010000630.1:0-5791 GCA_031379155.1 Rubrivivax sp. | reverse complement strand
GGGCCGTTTGAGTGGCTGGCGCGCTGGAATGAAACCGAGGTCAGTGCACTGATTGACGCGCTTGACGATCACTACCGCGGCGAGCGCTACCGTGTCAGCCCCTGGCTGCGCCGTCGCTGTGTCATCACGAAAGACTGACATGACCCAAGCCTATATCTGCGACGCCATACGCACACCGTTTGGACGTTATGCCGGCGCGCTGTCGGCTATCCGCACCGACGACCTGGGCGCCATTCCCATCAAGGCGCTGATGGCGCGCAACCCCAGTGTCGACTGGGCGGCAGTGACCGACGTGCTCTACGGCTGCGCCAACCAGGCCGGCGAAGACAACCGCAA
Source organism: Rubrivivax sp. (assembly GCA_031379155.1). GTDB lineage: Bacteria > Pseudomonadota > Gammaproteobacteria > Burkholderiales > Burkholderiaceae_C > Rubrivivax. Next base: position 5,455 of record JANNEX010000630.1, on the reverse strand, counting down.
CGTGGCACGCATGTCGGCCCTGCTGGCCGGCTTGCCGCAAGACGTGCCTGGCGCCACCCTCAACCGCCTGTGCGGCTCAGGCCTGGACGCGGTGGGCAGCGCCGCGCGCGCCATCAAGGCAGGTGAAGCGCAGTTGATGATTGCTGGCGGCGTGGAGAGCATGAGCCGCGCGCCCTTTGTCATGCCCAAGGCCGACAGCGCCTTCAGCCGCGCCAATGCGGTCTACGACACCACCATTGGCTGGCGCTTCATCAACCCGCGCATGAAAGAACTCTACGGCGTGGACAGCATGCCCGAGACGGCCGAGAACGTGGCCACTGACTTCATGATCCAGCGCGACGCGCAAGACCGCATGGCGCTGCGCAGCCAGCTCAATGCGGTGGCGGCGCAGAAGGCCGGCCACCTGGCGGCCGAGATCACAGCCGTCAGCATCGCGCAGAAAAAGGGCGACGCACTCATCGTCGATACCGACGAACACCCGCGCGAAACCAGCCTGGACGCACTGGCCAAACTGCGGCCTATCGTGCGCCCCGATGGCAGCGTGACGGCCGGCAACGCCAGCGGCGTCAACGACGGTGCCTGTGCCTTGCTGCTGGCCAGCGAAGCAGCCGCCCAGCGCCACGGCCTGACGCCGCGCGCACGCGTGGTGGGCATGGCCACCGCAGGTTTGGCGCCGCGCATCATGGGCTTTGGCCCGGCGCCGGCCACGCGCAAAGTGCTGGAGCTGACGGGACTGTCATTGGCGCAGATGGACGTCATCGAGCTCAACGAAGCCTTCGCCGCGCAAGGCCTGGCCGTGCTGCGTGACCTGGGCTTGCAAGACGATGACCCGCGTGTCAACCGCTGGGGCGGCGCCATCGCGCTGGGCCATCCGCTGGGCGCCAGCGGCGCGCGCTTGGTGACCACGGCAGTGAGCCAGCTACACCGGCTTGGCGGCCGCTACGCGCTATGCACCATGTGCATAGGCGTGGGCCAGGGCATTGCGCTGGTGGTGGAAAAGGTCTGAAGTCAAAAGGCTGGGCAATAGCGCGGCAACAGCACGCGCTGACAGAGGTACCGGGCAGCGCGCAAATACACCGCCCGCCGACAAAAGACTCGAGGCCCGTGTGGTGCACGCGGCGTGGTGCAAGATCAGGCACCACACCCTCCCTACCCACAAGGCTTGCCATGCCCACCATCGCCGACAAACGCCACCGCTTCCAGCAACTGCACCAGTCAGGCTGCTTCGCCATCCCCAACCCCTGGGATCTGGGCAGCGCGCGGCTGCTGCAAGTCATGGGCTTCAAGGCCCTGGCCAGCACCAGTTCCGGCCTGGCCTGGAGCCATGCACAGCCCGACAACGCGGCCAGCCTGCAGACGACGCTGGCGCACTTGCGCGAATTGGTGGCGGGCAGTGATTTGCCCATCAACGCCGACTTTGAAAACGGCTTTGCGGCGGACGCGGCTGGTGTGGGCAAACACGTGGCGCTGGCGGTGCAGACCGGCGTGGCGGGCTTGTCGATTGAAGACTCGACTGGCGACGCGGCGACGCCGTTGTTCAGCATCGACCAAGCCTGCCTTCGTTTGCGCGCCGCACGTGCGGCCATCGACAGCGCCGGTGGTGACGTGCTGCTGGTGGGCCGTGCCGAATGTTTCCTGGTCGGCCGGCCCGACATTGACGAAACCATCACGCGCCTGAAGGCCTACGCAAACGCAGGCGCCGATGTGCTCTACGCGCCGGGCATTCGCAGCACCGCGCACATTCGTGAGGTGGTGGATGCGGTCGCACCCAAGCCGGTGAACCTGCTGCTGGGCTGGCCCAGTGAAATGAGCATGGCCGACGTGGCTGCCTTGGGCGTGCGCCGCGTTAGCGTAGGTGGCGCGTTAGCGCGCGCGGCCTGGGGTGGTTTCATGCGTGCGGCCAAGGCTTTGGCCGACGGCAGTTTTAGCGGCTTTGCCGATGCCGCATCAGGCGCGGAGTTGAATGCGCTGTTTGCGGCTGACTTGCAGGCGCGGCAGGCAAAGGGCTGATTCGATTTCGGCATCCATCGCAGAAGAGACACAAGAAGGGCGGCCGGTTTCAGGCGCGGCGTCCGGCTGGAACTGGCGCCTGCAAAAAGTCGGCAGCACACGGATCGCCGTCGTTTGGGCTGGGTTTGTGATTACTGGCTAACGGCCCTCTCCGGACTTCACTGCCGATAACTCCCCGACCGGAAGCAGCCATTCGCTTGATTCATCAGGCGAAATCACCGGACCGCAGCGGGTGACAGCAGCAGCAGCGCGACCAGCTCTTCGTTGCCGCAGTCGTCGCAGCGCAGTCCTGGCTGGCCACTCCACAAGCGCTGATTCCAAGCTCACCAGTCCGAACGCGACGAAGGCCTGGCCTGTCGTGAGCCAAGGGCCATGTGCCATGTGCCATGTGCCATGTGCCATGGGCCATGGACCATGCTGATGATGAGCAAGATCGACATCGCCGCGATCGAGGTGTCGTAGGGCCGCGTCTGAAGGCGCCCGCAGTGTTCGCCAGCGAACCGACTCCGAGCGCAGATCGCGCTAGCCTGTCTTTGCCAGGCAGTTCCGATCAACCGCAATGGAGCCCCCGCCATGACAAAGCGTGATGAGTATGTCCAGAAGATCAAGAGCCAGCTCGACGCGCTGAACGCGACGGCGGACGAAGTCGTGGCCAAGGCGCTTGACGCCAAGCAAGAGGCGCGCGCCAAGTACAAGGAGGAAGTGGCCACGCTGCGCCACCAGTCCAAGATGGCGGCGGCCAAGCTTGAAGAGCTGAAGTCCGCGGGCGAAGACCGCTGGGAAGCGATGGTGGCGGAGATGGACAAGCTGCGCGACGCGTTTATCCATTCGTTCCACTACTTCAAGTCACATATCTGAGGCCAAGCGCTTTGGTCCGCGTGGGCCGGAGCAGGCCGGCTGCGGCTCAGACGCGGTAGCCCGCATCCGGGGCCGGCCCGGCTGGGGCACTTAGGGTCGGTTCGATGAAGGGGATAGCGATGGAACGGGTCTGGTTGAGCCATTACCCCACGGGTGTTCCGCCCGATGTCGATCTTGACGAGTTCACGTCGCTGGCCGACGTGCTGGGGACTAGTTGTCGGCGCTTCGCCGAGCTTGCGGCCTACAGCAGCATGGGGGTGCAGATCACCTACGCCGAACTCGACCGCGAGAGCCGGGCCTTTGCGACTTGGCTGCAGAAGTCGCTGGCGCTGCGCCGGGGCGACAGGGTGGCCATCATGATGCCCAACCTGCTGCAGTACCCGGTGGCGATGTTCGGCGCACTGCGCGCGGGGATGGTCGTGGTGAACGTCAACCCGCAGTACACGGTCACCGAGCTCGAGCACCAGTTGCTGGACTCGGGCGCGGCGGTTGTGGTGGTGCTGGAAAACTTCGCGCAGACGCTGCAGCAGGTGCTGCAACGCAACCCGACGCTGAAGCTGGCCGTCGTCACCACCGAGGTCGGCGACATGTTCCCGGTGTTCAAGGAACTGCTCACCAATACGGTCGTCAAGTACGTGAAGAAGATGGTGCCGCCATGGACGATCCCCAGTGCCGTTGAATTCAACGAGGCCTTGCGCGCTGGCCACGCGCTGAGCCTGGATGACGTGCCGCTGGGTCACGCCGACACCGCCTTCCTGCAGTACACGGGCGGCACCACCGGCGTGGCCAAGGGCGCGATGCTGACCCACGGCAACATGGTGGCCAACGTGCAGCAACTGGCGGCTTGGATGGCGCCCAAACTGCTGGACGGCAAGGAGGTCTTCGTCTGCCCGCTGCCGCTGTACCACGTCTACGCGCTGAGTTCGAGCCTGGTGTTCATGAAGCTTGGTGCGCTGACCATCCTGGTCGCCAACCCGCGCGACATGCACGCCTTCCTCCACGACCTGAAGCGGTACCCGTTCACCGCGATCATCGGCGTCAACACGCTGTACCGGGCCTTGCTGGACGCACCCGGCTTCGCCCTGGTAGACACACGCAGCCTGAAGATGGCCAACGCGGGCGGCATGGCCGTGCAGCGCGTGGTGGCCGAGCGCTGGAAGAAGGCCACCGGCATTCCTCTCGTCGAGGCCTACGGCCTGACGGAGACCTCGCCCGGCGCGATCGCCAACCCGCTGGACATCGACGAGTGGACCGGGATGATCGGCATGCCGATCCCGTCCACTCACGCGACCATCCTTGACGACAGTGACAACGTGCTGGCCCCGAACGAAGTCGGCGAGATATGCCTGCGCGGTCCGCAGGTGATGGCGGGCTACTGGAAGCGCCCCGACGAGACCGCGCTGGCCTTCACCCGCGAGGGCTGGCTGCGCACGGGCGACATGGGCTTCATGGACGAACGCGGCTGGTTCAAGATCACCGACCGCAAGAAAGACATGATCGTGGTCTCGGGCTTCAAGGTCTTCCCGAACCAGATCGAGGACGTGGTCGCGATGCACCCCGGCGTGGCCGAAGTGGCCGCCATTGGCGTGGCAGACGAACGCTCGGGCGAGGCGGTCAAGATCGTCGTCGTCCGCAGCGACGCCACGCTGACAGCGCAGGCGCTGCTCGACCACTGCCGGCAACACCTGACGGGCTACAAGATGCCCCGCTTCGTCGAGTTCACTGACGTGCCCTTGCCCAAGTCCAACCTGGGCAAGATCCTGCGGCGGCAGGTGCGCGAAGCGTCTGTCGCTGCGGCGAAGGCGGGCGGGCCGATCCCGTGACGCAGCCTTCAAGAGCGCCTGTACGAACGCCACCCGCGCGCACCCGCCGAGCCAGCGCCACACCGGCTGCCAAGCACGCTGGCGCCTCGCTCGCCACCTCGCTGGCGCGCCAGTTGCAAGCCTTCGCGACATCGGTGCTGGGCGGCGTGGGCACCGCCACGGACGTGGCCTTCACGCTGGCCCAGTCGAGGATCCACCGGCCCGGCACCAAAGCCGCCGTGGCCAAGGGCGCGGCCTTGCTGCGCGACCTGCGGCAGGCCGCCGGCCTGACGCTGGACGACCTGGGCCGGGCGCTGGAGGTGGATGACCCGTCGTTCATGGGCCTGGTGGAAGCGGGCAAGGTCGGACTGCCGCTCGAGTTGATCCTGCGCCTGACCGCCGTGCTGGGCCGCAACGACCCGGTGGGATTCGCACTGCAGATGACGCGCGCGTACAACCCGAAGATGTGGAAGGCGCTGGAGGCGGTGGGCGCAGGCCAGCTGCTGGTCCAGGCCGGGCGCGAACGCGAGTTCGCCAACATCTACCGCAGCCACGATGCGGCGCGCGCGCTGTCTGATGCCGACTTTGCCGCAGCCTTGGCGTTCGCCGATGCCGCTTTTGCCACCGCACTGGCCTTCCAGTCCCAGGGCCGGCGCGACCGCAGCGAAGGGCCAGCCCGGCGCAAGGCGCGCTGAGGCGGGCTACATCTTCACTTCGCCGGCAAGCTGCCGGTCACGAGCGGCTCTTGATGGCCAGCAAGCACCGCCCAGCGGACCGCAGCAGCC
>JANNEX010000385.1:0-1701 GCA_031379155.1 Rubrivivax sp. | reverse complement strand
CAGCACACACCCCAGCACACACCACAGCACACACCACACTCATGGGGTTTGCAGCGCTGGCGCGTGGGCGCGCTGTGCTGCCTCTTGCTCGGCGCCGGGGTGGCCCCGCTGCGGGCTCAGGCCCAGGACGCGGCCACGCTGCAAGCCCGCCATGCTGCGCTGGGCGAAGCGCTGGCGAACAACGCCTTTGCGCGCCCGCTGGTGCTCGAGTCCAGTGAAGGCGCGGGCCAGCTCAAGGGCGACATCTACGCCCGCATCGAGCAGCCCTTTGCGCGCCTGGCGCCGGCTCTGCAAGGCGGTGAGCATTGGTGCGAGATCCTGATCCTGCACCTCAACGTCAAGCAGTGCCGCGCCAGCACGGCGGCCAGCGGCGAGACCCTGTCCCTGGTGGTCGGCCAGAAGTTTGACCAGCCCTTGGCCGAGGCCTATCGCATCGACTTCGCCTACCGCGTCATCACCAGCCGGAGCGGCTACCAACAAATTGCACTGGAGGCCGAAGCGGGGCCGCTGGGCACCAGCCGCTACCGCATCGCCGTTGAGGCGGTGGCCATCGACAGCGCGCGCAGCTTCCTGCACCTGTCTTACTCCTACAACCAGGGCCTGGCGGCGCGCATGGCCATGCAGGCCTATCTGGCCACGGTGGGGCGCGCCAAGGTTGGCTTCAGCATTGTTGGCCGCCATGCCGATGGCGCGCCGCTGTACGTGGGCAACCTGCGTGGCGTGATTGAGCGCAACACCATGCGCTACTACCTGGCCATCGAAGCCTACCTGGGTGCGCTGGACACACCGCCCACACAGCGCTTGGCCAAGCGCCTGAACGGCTGGCACATCGGCGTTGAACGCTACCCGGCGCAGCTGCACGAACTTGAACGCACCGAATACCTTGAACTCAAGCGCAACCAGGTGCTGGCCCAGCAGGCCAGCGGCAGTTGATGCTCAGTTGCCCAGCAATTCACCCACCGCCTTGAGTTCATCGACGCGGTCGCACACGGCCTTGATGGCCATCAGAATCGGCACGCCAAGGAACAAGCCCCACACGCCCCACAGCCAGCCCCAGGCGAGCACGCCGACAAAGACCGCCACCGGGTTCATGCGGCTGGCGCGGCCAGTCAGCCAGGGCGTGAGGATGTAGCCTTCGATGCTGTTGATGAGCAGCGTGGCACCGGCAATCAGCAAGGCCATCTCAAAGCTGCCGAACTGCACGAAGCCCAGCACGGCCGAGGCGGCGGTGACGACGATGCTGCCGAAGTAGGGAATGAAGTTCAGCACGAAGCTGGCCAGGCCCCACACGCCGGCATGCTCAACGCCTATCCACAAGAAGGCCAGCCAGGTGGCCACACCGACCAGCGCGCTGGTGAACACCTGGACCATCAGGTAGCGTTGGATTTGCAAGTCGATCTCGTCCAACGCTTGCAGCGTGAGCCGCTTCTGGCCAAAGCTGGGCCCGGCGATCTTGACCATCTTGCGCCGGAAGGTGTCGCCCGAGACGAGCAAAAAGAAGGTGATGAAAAGCACCACCAGGGTCTGCCCCGCAGCGCCCACGAGGCCCAGCGTGCCGCTCCACAGGTAGCCCTTGACGTTGAAGCGCGGCTGCTCGATCTGCACCTTGGTGACGCTGCGGCTGGGCGCGGCGGCTGATCCGTCGTCGGCCGCGCGCTCAAGTTCAGTGGCCGCCTTTTGAACCTTGTCCAGCGCGCCCGC
>JANNEX010000621.1:0-2567 GCA_031379155.1 Rubrivivax sp. | reverse complement strand
GTGATCTGGGCTTCAAAGTCGACGCAGGCGCGCGTGTCGGCATACAGCTCGGCGGCGTCCAGCGTGGCCAGCTCCGGGCTGGCCCAGCCAGTGAGCACGGCCATGGCCTGGTTGGCGCGTTCAATGCGTGCGCCGCGCTGGTAGACGATGCCCACTTCGGACAGGCTGAACATCAGTTCGCGGTCGCGCAGCAGTTGCTCCAGCTCTGCTTGCTGGGTCTTGAGGCGAGTGATGTCGGTGAGCACGGCCACCGCCTCAGCCGCGTCACCCTGCCCTTGTGCGCGACGCACCGACAGCGAAAACCACTGTGCTGGGCCTTGTTCACGCAGCAGGGGCAGTTCGGCCTCAAAAGTCTGGCCTAACGCCAAGGCGTCCAGGGCTTCGCGCACGCTGTCCAGCGGGCCAATGCTGCGGCGCAGAATCTCTTCGAGCGAGGCGCCTGCGGCCGCGCCGGGTTCGAACCCCAGCATGCGCTCAAAGCGCCGGTTGCAACGTACCAGCACCGGGCCGCGCAGATAGGCGATGCCGGCGGCGGAGCTGTCCAAGATGGTCGTTAGCTCGCGCAGCAGTTGTTCGTTGCGGCGCTGCGCAGTTTCTTGTTCGGTGACGTCCAGCGTCACCACCGACGTGGTGTTGCGCCCGCCGGCCAAAGCGCCGGGTTCGACACGCGTGAGCAGCCAGCGCGCGCCCATCACAGGGTGGCGCACGGCATAGCGCACTTCGGTGCGCTCACCGCGGCGCAAGGCCTGCTGCAAGCGCTCGAACTCGGGCAGTGAAGCGGGCTCCACCAGTTCACGGCTGATGCCCAGCAAGGCCGCACCTTGCGTGGCGGCGCCGGCATCTGCCCGCGTGGCTGCTGCGGTAGACGAGGCCGGCGGCGCCAGCCAGCCGCGCTCCGGGTCATAGGTGGCCACGCCTATGCTGGCCGTGCCCATCAGCATGCCCATCTCCAACTGGGCCAGGTCACGTTCGTCTTCGGCGCTGCGGTCTTGCACCACAGCCATGACGCGCAGGCTGCCGGCCGCGCCCGGGTGGCAGGCCAGGCGTGCCGACAAGCGGCGACGACGGCCGTCAGTCAGCGGCAGCAGCGCCTGGCGCTCCACCGGCCGCCCGGCAGGCTGCAACACGGGGTCCATGGCCCCGCCTTGCCAACCCAGCAGTTCTTGCAGTTCGGGCGCAGCGTCGTCCAGCGCCACCGGCACGCGCTGCACCAGGGCTTCAAAAGCCGCGTTGGAGCGCACGATGAGCCCGGTGTTGTCATACACCAGCATGCCGGTGCCGCTGAGCTCAAACCACTGCGCCAGTTCGTCGTCAGCGCGGCGTGCCTGTTCACGTGCGTCGTGTTCGGCCGTTTCGTCTTGCAGCAGCACCAGCCAGCGTGGCTGGCCGAGCACGGGCGCCAAGCAAAAAGCGGTGAGCGAAAACCAGCGCGCCAGACCTTGGCTGTCAATGATGCGGCGGCGCTGCAAGGCCGGCGCTAGCGTGCGCCCGTCTTGTTCAAACTGGGTGCGAATCAGGCGTGCGTGCTCTCGGTCTTCGGGCGGCTGCAAGGCCACCGGGTCGATGCCTATCAGTTGCGCACGCGGCCGGCCCACCAGCGTGGCGTAGGCCTCGTTGACATCGACCAGACAAAAGGCGCCGTCCTGCACCGTGGCTGGCATGGGCGAAGCCCACACGGCCTGCAACAAGGCCTCGGCCGGCGCTGGCGCCGCTGCGTCGTGCCGGTGCTTGCTTTTCATCCGTCGAGTTGGCGTGCGCCGCGCAAGGCGGTCAACACGCAGCGGTTGACTTCGGCCGCGCCCAGCATGAGTTTTTCACCGCACTCGCGGATGTCAAACACCGACTCTTGTTCGATGGCGCGCACCAAGTCCAGGTAGGGCGCGTAGGGTCCGCCGTCACCGCGCAAGGTTTGCTGCACTCGTTCGGGCACAGGCACGCTGGCCAGCAGTTCAGAAAAAGGTTGTTGCAGCATGCGGTCGAGCAAGGAAAAGACGCCGCAGATGAACATCTCGCCACGCATCTCGGGGTCACCGTTGCCGTGCGCCAGCTCTTCCATCAGCAGGCCACGGCGCACGGCGGCGTGCATCAGCGGCTTGGCATTGGCGCCCTTGGACGACGAGGCCAGCAACAGCGACAACCAGCGCTTGAGCCGGCCGTAGCCCAGCATCACGATGGCGTGGCCAAACGAGCTGATTTCTGCCGACAGGCCAAAGGCTGGTGAGTTGAGGTAGCGCAGCAGGCGAAAAGCCAAGGTCGGGTCGCGACGCAAGATGGCTTCAAGTTTGGCCACAGGCTCTTCACGCTCGACACTGTTGATCAACTCCATCACGATCTTGATGTCGCTGGGCACCGCCGCGCGGCTGGCCTTGGGTTCGGGGTCGTCAAAAGGCCAGCCCAACACCGCCACGGCGCCGCGCTCAAAGGCTTTTTCCACGGCGGCCGAGCTGCGCGTGCCGGCTTGAATGGTCGTCACCTGGCGCACGCCTGGCGCGGGTGCGGGTCCGGTGCGGCGTTCGTCGTCGACCTCAACGATGGCGTGGCTGAAGCAGGCCAGCACCTCGGGCGCC
>JANNEX010000610.1:0-7073 GCA_031379155.1 Rubrivivax sp. | reverse complement strand
CATCACGCTCATGCCACTGCCGTGCCAGTCGAGCATTTCATTGGCGGCGTGTTGCAGCACGCTGGGGGGCAGGGCGGCGGGGCCGGCGCTGAAGTTGAAGACGCGGGTCATGGGGTCTGGGCGGGTGGTGGCTGGGGCCGGAAGCATACCCAATCAAGCCAGCTTGACGTTGGCGGCGGGCTATCCTTGCGGCCCACCGCCAGGGAGCCAGACCATCAGCAGCCCCATCACCCGCCCCATCGCAAGCCCGCACACCGCCGATTCGCGCTACGCCAGCCTGCGCCTGCTGGTCACGCTGGCCATCATGACCATAGGCAGCGCCGGCATGTACGTGGTGGCCGTGATGCTGCCTGCGGTGCAGGCCGAGTTTGGCGTCGCGCGTGCCGACGCATCACTGCCCTACACCGCGCTGATGATCGGCTTTGGCGTCGGCGGCATCTTGATGGGCCGACTGGCCGACCGGTTTGGCGTGATGGTGCCGCTGCTCATAGGTGCTTGCAGCCTGTGTGTGGGATTTGTCGCCGCCGGCATGGCCAGCGGCATCACCAGCTTCGCGTTGGCTCAGGGTTTGTTCATCGGCCTGCTGGGCAGCTCGGCCAGCTTTGCGCCGCTGGTGGCCGACACCTCGCTGTGGTTCGTCAAACGCCGCGGCATTGCGGTGGCGGTGTGTGCCAGTGGCAACTACTTGGCGGGTGCGGTGTGGCCGCCCATCGTGCAGCAGGCCGTGGCCACCTGGGGCTGGCGACCCACTTGCATTGCGCTGGGCATCTTCAGCGGCCTGGCCATGGGTGGCTTGGCGCTGTTGATGCGGCCGCGTCCGCCAGCGGCGGTGGCCGCTGCACCCAAGGCCGGTGGTGGCCACAAGGTGCTGCCATCGCAGCGGCCGTTTGGCCTGAGCCTGGCGCAAGCGCAAGGCGTGCTCTGTGTAGCCGCTGTGGCCTGCTGCGTGGCCATGTCCATGCCGCAAGTTCACATCGTGGCCTATTGCGGCGACCTGGGTTATGGCGTGGCGCGTGGCGCAGAAATGCTCAGCCTGATGTTGGCCTGCGGCATCGTCAGCCGCTTGGTCAGCGGCGCCATCTGCGACCGCATCGGCGGCATCCGCACGCTGCTGTTGGGCTCTGTCTTGCAAGGCACGGCGCTGCTGCTGTTTCTGCCTTTTGACGGCCTGGTGTCGCTGTACGTGGTGTCGGCACTCTTTGGCCTTTTCCAGGGCGGCATCGTGCCCAGCTACGCCATCATCGTGCGCGAACACTTTCCGCCTGCCGAAGCCGGCGCCCGTGTCGGCACGGTGTTGATGTGCACGCTGCTGGGCATGGCGCTGGGCGGCTGGATGTCGGGCAAGATCTTTGACCTCAGCGGCAGCTATCACGCCGCTTTCATCAACGGCATAGGCTGGAACTTGCTCAACGGCACACTGGTGGGCTGGCTGTGGTGGCGCAGCAGGAAGCCGACCGCACCTTTGGCATCGGCTGTTGGATAGAGCTGCCCCTTCGTGTCGCATGCAAAATTTGTGCTTGATCAAAGCAAGGGAATGAGCATGCGGTGGTGTTGGGCGCTGTGCCTGTTTGTGTCGAGCGGCGTGGCCATGGCGCAAAGCCAGCAAGACCTGACGATTCAAGCCGTGCGCTTGTTGCCCGGCGAAAGCATCAAGCTCGACGGCAGCCTGTCGCACCCGGCCTGGCAGCGGGCACCGGCCTTCAAGAACTTCGTCGAAAAAGCGCCCGACACGGGCGTGGCGCCGGTGCAGCAAACGCAGGTCCAGGTGCTGTTTGACGAGCACGCGCTGTACGTGGGCATCAGCGCGCTGGACAACAAGCCCGAGCTCATCCGCGACCTGGTGGTGCGCAATGACGGCGTCAACCGCACGCAGGACTTTGTCGTCGTCTACATCGACGCCATTGGCACACGCAGCTCAGCGCAGTTCTTTCGCGTCAACGCCGCCGGCAGCATGGCCGACGGCCTGCACACGGCGGCTGATGACAGCGAAGACTTTTCGCCCGACTACGACTGGTACGGCGCCGCCGCGCGCAACGCGCAAGGCTGGACCGCCGTCATGCGCCTGCCTTTTGCGTCGCTGCGCTTTGCGCCCGGCCAGCAAGACTGGCGCATCATGGTTGGGCGGCGTTTGCCACGCGATCAGTTCCATTTGTTCACCTCGGTCTTGATCCCGCGCGACGCGCCCAGTTTCATCGCCGCCTTGCAGCCCCTGGCCGGTGTGCAACTGCCACAGAGTCACAACTTCCTCAGCCTGCGCCCCGGCCTGACGCTGCGCAGCACACGGGAAGGCGGCGACAACAAAACCAAAGCCGAAGCCAGCCTGGACGTGAAGTGGCGGCCGCGCGCCGAACTGGTGGTGGACGGCACGCTGAATCCCGACTTTTCACAGGTCGCGCTGGACGTGCCACAACTGGCCGGCAATTCGCGCTTTGCCCTCTACCTGGCCGAAAAGCGGCCCTTCTTTTTTGAGTCGGCCGACTTGCTGCGCACGCCCACCGACGCGCTGTACACGCGCGCCTTCACACAGCCGCGGGCGGGGCTGCGCGCCACCTGGCGAGGGCCGCAATGGGCGGGCACAGCCTTCACCATCCGTGACCGTGGCAAAGGCCTGGTGCTGCTGCCCGCGCCCTATGGCACCGGCTACGCCGAGCAGCCGGCGTCAGACATCCTCGCCCTGCGCGCGCGCAGCGACACGGGTGAGCTGGCCTGGGGTGGCATCGTGGCCGCGCGCCGCTACGAACAGGGCCGTGGTGACAACAGCGTGCTGGGGCCTGACGTGTCGTGGCAGTTCAGCGAGCAGTGGCGCATGCGCGGCCAGTGGCTGCATTCGCGCAGCACCGCGCAGCCTGACGCCAACGGCGAACTCCAGCGCGGAGCGGCCAGCGACGGTGACCGATGGCGAGTGCGTGTCATGCGCCAAGCGGGTGACGGCGAAACCTCATTCGGCATCGACGACATCAGCAGCGGCTTTCGCCACGACAGCGGCTTCGTCAATCAAGCTGGCGTGCGCAAGCTTGAGGCCTTTCACAGCCTGGGCTGGCATGGCTTGGGCTGGCTGAACGACTTCTATGTCAACGTGGATGCCTGGCAATTGCATGACCGCGCCAGCGGCGCCTTGGTGCAGCAAGGGCTGCGCCCGGGGCTGTGGATGGCGGGGCCGCGCAACCTGGAGGCTTGGGTCAATTTCTTTGGCTTGTCGCGCAGCCGCACTTCGGCCACGGCACCCCTGCAATATGAACGTTATGTCAATGCCGGCTTGGTGATGTCGCCGGCCACCTGGTTCCCCTTGCTTGAAACCTCGGCCGACCTGGGCCACCTTCTGGACACGGCAGCCGGAGCGCCGCTGGGCGGTGTGCCCCAGGGCGAAGTGCGTCGTGGTGGGCGGTTCAACTTGAGCGCCAAGTTGCGCCTGCTGCCGGCGCTGGAACTCGAGCCGCGTGTGAACGTGGCCTGGCTGGAACGCGACGGCCAACGCACCTACCGCGAAGCCGCACAACAGTGGCTGGCGGTGTGGCACTTCAACGCGCAGCACAACCTGCGCGCCATCGTGCAGCGCAGCGTGCTTGACCGCCGCGCCGAGCCCTTCTTGACGGCGTCTGACAGCCTGTCACGCACCGAGTCGCTGACCTACGCCTGGCGCCTGAGTGCGGGCACGCGCCTGTTTGTGGGCGCCACGCGCACGCGCCAGGGCCGCGTGGCGCCCAGTGGCAGCAGCGAAGCCTTCGTCAAGCTGGAACTGGACGCTGACGACCTGCGCGCGCTGGGCTCCTGAGGCTCGGTCTTTAGGCTCAGTTTTGACGCTCAGTCCCGCTCACCACCCCGCTGGTGGTCATCGTCGTCACCGTCATCGTCGTCGCCATCCTGCGTCGTCGCTCGCTTCGTCGCGCCGCCAGACGTTCCAGTCACCCACCGCCGCAAACCCCAGGCCATTCACGCTGGGGTCATTGGCGGCGTAGGCAAACTCATCAATGTCGTTGGCGAACAAATTGCCGCTCACCCCATGGATGGCTGTGCCGGCAGCGTTGTCAAGCGGCCAGCCCCGCCGAAATTGGGCTCTGGACTTGGCGCGCAGAAGCAAAGAAGATGTGGGCCAGCGTGCTGCGCCCGTTTTTTGCCAACCCGAGGAACCACCATGGTCCAAAAGCTGATCGATACCGAAGCCCTTATCGCCATGTTCCAAAGCGCCAGCGCGCGCCAAGGTGCGCAACTGCAAAAGGCCACCCACGACGCCACGTTGGCGGCCTTGCAGGGGCGTGAGCTGACGCTGAAAAACATCCGTGGCGCACTCAATCAAGTGGCCGGTGCAGCCAGCGAAGGTGTGGCCAAGAACCTGGTGGTGGGTGTCGACCCAGAAGCCCTGTTGGACAAGGCCGTGACGGGCATCGATCAAGCCCTGCTCAAAGCCGTGCAGGCCAACCAGACGGCGCTGAACACGCTAATGGCGCAAGGCGCAGACCTGCGCGACAAACACCTGAAAAAAGCCGTCGACGACCTGGACAAAATGGAAGACAACCTCTTCGCGGCCATGAAAAAAACCGCTGGCGCAGCAGGCGCACCGCTGGCGGCGGCCTGGGGTCCGGTGCTGGAACGTTTGCAAGCCGGTGGCAGCCTGTCGGGCACGCAGGCGGCTAGCGCGGCCGAGGACATGGCGCAGCAGATGCAGACGGCGCTGCGCAGCAGCCGGGCTGCGTCGATAAAGGCCGCTCAGGCGCTGGCTGAAAGCTACACCGCCATGGTCAGCGGCGTGCTGATTGGCATGTCGCAAGCGCTAGAGACGAGTGCGCCGGCCAAGAAGGCGCCGCGTAAATAGGCGTCTACAAACAGGGGCCGAAAAAAAGAGGTCGACAAATAGGCGCAGGGCTGTGGTGCGCGGTGCCCGGCACAAGCCCCACCCGCCACGGGTTGCCGCCTATGCTTTTGGCGGGCCAGCGGCCTACACTTTGCACCTATGAAAAACGCCGCTTCCACCCCCGTGGTGATCTCGGGCACCGGCCTGTACCAGCCGCCCCACATCATCACCAACGCTGAACTGGTGCAGGCCTATAACGCCTACGCCGACTTGCAAAACAATCTCAACGCCTTGCGCATCGCCGCCGGCGAAGTGCCCGCGCTGGTGCATTCCAGCGTCGAGTTCATAGCAAAAGCCAGCGGCATCAAACAGCGCTACGTCATCGACAAGGCCGGCGTGCTCGACCCCACGCGCATGCGCCCGCACTTTGCGCCACGGCCCGATGGTGAGTTGAGTTTGATGGCCGAGATTGCCGTCGATGCCGCCAAAAAAGCCATGGCTGCTGCGGGCAAGCAGCCCAGCGACATTGACGGCGTGCTGTGCGCGGCGGCCAACATGCAACGCGCCTACCCGGCCATGGCCTGCGAAATTCAACAAGCCCTTGGCGCTGGCGGCTACGGTTTCGACATGAACGTGGCCTGCTCGTCGGCCACCTTCGCCATCGAACAAGCCGTCAACGCCGTCAAGTGCGGCAGCGCCACATGCGTGCTGGTGGTCAACCCCGAGATCACCTCCGCGCACCTGGAATGGCGCGACCGCGACTGCCACTTCATCTTTGGCGATGTGTGCACGGCAGTCATCGTCGAAGCTGCCGACACCGCCACCAGCAAGGATTGCTGGGAAGTGCTGGGCACGCGCCTGATCACCCAGTACAGCAACCACATCCGCAACAACGCGGGCTTCATGAACCGCTGCGAAGACACCGACCCCGACGCACGTGACAAAACCTTCATGCAAGAAGGCCGCAAGGTCTTCAAAGAAGTGGTGCCCATGGCCGCCGCGCACATCGAAGGCCATCTGCACGAGCTGGGCTTTGAGCCCACCCATGTGCGCCGCTTCTGGCTTCATCAAGCCAACCTGGGCATGAACCAGCTCATCGTGAAAAAGCTGGTGGGACAGGAGGTAGGCGATGACCTGGCCCCCATCATCCTGAGCGAATACGCCAACACCGCCAGCGCCGGCAGCATCATTGCTTTCCATCACCACCATGCCGACTTGAAGGCGGGTGACGTGGGTGTGGTGTGCTCGTTTGGCGCGGGCTATTCGGTGGGCAGTGTGGTGTTGCGGCGGCTGTAGAAACCGCTGTAGAAACTGCAAGGCCGGCGCGTTATCGTGGCCACCATGACCGCGCAAACCTTTTTCTGGCACGACTACGAAACCTTCGGCCGTGTGCCGCGCCGTGACCGCCCGGCGCAGTTTGCCGGCGTGCGCACCGACGCTGATTTGAACGAAGTCGGCGAGCCGGTGATGTGGCACTGCCAGCCCGCGCCCGACACCCTGCCTGACCCCGAAAGTGTGCTGCTCACCGGCATCCTGCCGCAGACGGCGTTGGCGCAGGGCTTGCCCGAACACGAATTTGCATCGCGCATTGAAGCGCAGCTGGCGCGTGACGGCACCGTGGGCGTGGGCTACAACAGCATCCGCTTTGACGACGAGGTGACGCGCTTTCTCTTCTGGCGCAATCTCATTGACCCGTATGCGCGCGAATGGCAAAACGGCTGCGGCCGCTGGGACTTGCTGGATGTGGTGCGCTGTACCTGGGCGTTGCGACCGGACGGCATTGAATGGCCCGTGCACACGGCGCCCGAGGTGGCCGGCAGGCCATCGTTCAAGCTGGAACATTTGACCGCCGCCAACGGCCTGGGCCACGACGCCGCGCACGACGCGCTGAGCGATGTGCGCGCCACGGTGGCGCTGGCCCGCCTCATCAAAAAAGCCCAGCCGCGCTTGTGGGACTTTTGCCTGCGCCTGCGCAAGAAAGATGCGGTGCTCGACGAGATGGGCCACGGCAAGCCCTTTGTGCACCTGTCGGGCATGTACGCGGTGGAGCGCGGCTGCCTGGCCGTGGTGTGGCCGCTGGCCCAGCACCCGAGCAATAAAAACGAGATCATCGTTTGGGACCTGGCGCACGACCCGCGTGAACTGGCTGGGCTGGACGCCGCCACCGTGCGCCGCCGCCTCTATACCAAGCAGGCCGACTTGCCTGAGGGTGAACAGCGCCTGCCCATCAAGACCATCCACATCAACAAGAGCCCGGTGGTGATTGGCAACTTGCGCACGCTGG
>JANNEX010000607.1:0-1834 GCA_031379155.1 Rubrivivax sp. | reverse complement strand
GCGTGCGCGTCGCTGTGCTCGGGCCACAGTTGCAAGAACTGCGCGCGCCAGGCGGGGGTGGCGCTGTCCACGGCAATGGCGTCGATGTGCACATCGCCCACGCGCAGGCCGTGGCGGCGCGCCTGCGCATCACCGGCGAAGGCGCGCAAAGAAACGCGTGTGAAAAGCCCCGCGCCATCAGCGCGGAAATTGGGCATGCCGGTGGCGCCGTTGTTGAGCACCAGCGGCGCAACAGTGCGGCCGGCCATGGGCAGTTGGTGGAACACGGGCAGGCAGGTGTGGCTGCACGCAAAGGCGTCCACTTCGGCCTGCTCAAACCAGCGCCGCACGGTCTGGCGATGGCGCTCGTCTTGCAAATGTTCCTGCGCAAAACCCCAGCCGGCCAGCGACTGCGCGTCGCCGTGCACGATGGCCAGGCGCAGATGGCCCACGTCCACACGCGCCCACATCGGCAGGTCAGCCAATTGGCGCGTTAGCTCTGGGTGTTGGGCCGCCGTGTTGCGCAGGCGTTTGAGGATGCGGTTGGATCGTTCAACGACGCCGTCGCCCACCCATTCGGGGTAGGCGCAGCCACAGCCAGCTTGACTGGACTCGGGGCTGGCCAGCTCGGTCTCGACATTGCCACGCAGCGCCTGGTGTTGCAGCACACGCTGGTTGATGCTCAGGAAGCCGTGAGCGTCAGCATTGAACCAGTTGAAGTCACCGTTGAAGACCAGGCGTTTGTGGCCCGGCTCTTGGTCGAAATGCGCCAGCACCTGGTCCAGCGCGGCTTCGTTGCCATACAGGCCGCCCACCACGTACAGCGTGTCGCAGCGCAGCGTTGGCGCGCTGGCAAAAACCCGTGGGCTGTAGCGGTAGTGCAGGGGGCAGTTGCGGCCTGGGGCGGCTTGTGCGGCGTGTGTGGCTTGTGCGGCTTGTGCGGCCTGGGCGGGAAGCCAGCCTGCAGGCAAGTGGGCCAGGTCGGCGGGCTCGTCGATGTCGGCTACCGCAGGCAGCTCAGCCCAGGCATAACCCGCCAGTTGCAGGCGCTCACGGGTCTGCTCCATGACTTGTGATGTGCTCCAGCTCATGTCGGCAAACAGTGTGTGCAGCAGCGCCGCCGTGGGCTGGCGCAAGCCGACCAGGGCATAACCGCCGTCCAGCGCCGGCACGAAGACGATGGGCTGGTCTGACAAAGCCAGCGCGGCCTGGCGCAGCACAGCGGCAGTGATGCCCGGCGCGTCGCTGCCCATCAGCAGCAAAGGCCCGCTGGCTTGCTCGAAGACGTGCGCCATGCGTGCGCCCAAGTCCAGCGCCGGTTGCTGGGCCAGCGTCACACCGTGGTCTTGTTGCGCTTGTGCGAAAGCCGGGTGCGACAGGTCAGGCGCGCCCCACAGCGTCACCGCGCCCAGGTCAGCCTGCGCGGCTTGGGCCAGCGCGTGGTGCAGCATCCGAGCCGCCAACGCTGCCGCGCCGGCGTCGCCCAACCTGGGCGCCAGGCGTGTCTTGGCCAGCCCCGGCAGCGGTGCCTTGGCCATGATGGCGATGTGACAAGCGGTCATCGAAAGCAGCTCATCGGTAAGCGCGGGCCAGCGCCTCAGGTGAAGCGCCGCGCCAATAGCGCCAGCGCAGCCACCACATCAAGAGCACCGTGCGCCACACGCCGTGCTGCTGCCAACGCCGGCCCGACGTGGCCACACGTGCGCGCAAGCAAGCGGGCCGTGAATGCGCGCGCAAGCGGCGGCTGAGTTCTATGTCTTCCATCAGCGGCTGGTTGGCATAACCGCCCAGTTCAGTGAATAGCTGCCGCTCCACGAAGATGGCTTGGTCGCCGGTGGCGATGCCGCTCAGGCGT
>JANNEX010000606.1:0-3879 GCA_031379155.1 Rubrivivax sp. | reverse complement strand
CGATCCTTGCCGCGCACGCTGCTCAGCGTTGAACAGGTGCGCCAGCTGATGGCGCAGCCCGACATCGAGGGCCTGACCGGCGTGCGCGACCGGGCGATGCTGGAGCTGCTGTACGGCACGGGCATGCGGCGCAGCGAGTTGATGAACCTGCAGCTGGGCGACGTCGACCTCAGCCAGGCCACCGTCTTCATCCGCCAGGGCAAGGGTCGGCGTGACCGCTATGTACCGATGGGTCAGAGCGCGCGGCATTGGGTGGCGCGCTACGCAGCCGAGGTGCGGCCGATGCTGACCAGCCAGGTGCAGGACGCGGCAGCGGGCTGGACGCTGTTCCTGACCGACTACGGCGAGCCCTTCGAGCAGAACCGGTTGAGTGGCATGGTCGCCGGGCACCTGCGGCGCATCGGCGTGGAGCACGGCTCCTGCCACGCGCTGCGCCATGCGTGCGCGACGCACATGCTCGAAGCCGGCGCGGAGCTGCGGTACATCCAGGTTCTTCTCGGGCATGCGGACCTCTCCACGACGCAGATCTACACGCATGTGGCCATCGGCAAGCTGATGGCGGTGCACGCGGCCACGCATCCGGGGGCGCAGATGGCCCACCAAGGCGCGATCAGCCGCGAGGACGGGGCCGAGGTGCCGGACGAGGCCGCGGACGCGCTGGCGGCCGTTCTGGCGCTGGACGGCGAGGACATCGACGGCGCGAGTACCGACAGCGCGGACGGAGTCAGCGTTGCAGCGGACGCCTGACGGCGCCGCTGAACTTGGCCGCGCCGAGCACCGACAGCATGGGCGTCACGGCCCTTGCGGACGCAAGGCCCGCGCCGCTGGACGCATCGCGGTGCGCCACCGTCATCAAAGCCAGGCGCTTCGCGCAGAGCTGGGAGACAGGCAACAGCCGGCATCGAGCCGGCTGTTGCCTGGCAGTCGCTGCGGGGTGAATTGCTTCGCAATTCAACATAACGGGCTGTTGCACGCACGCCCGGCAGTCGTTCGCAGGCTCACTCCCGCCGGGCATGCGCGCAACCCCCGTTATGTCTTGCGCCCACTCCGCGCCTGCGCGGGGCATCGGCTCGGAGTACCGAGCCCATGCCCCGCCAATACCGATGCTCGTGCGCACCCGGGATACCGGCTGCGCAAGGACCATGGTCAGGCGCGCTGCGCGCGCAGTCATGGAGTTGGCCCCCGCCCGCCCACCATCCGCCCCCCGAGGGGGCTCCCGGGCTCTCTCCACTGTCCTGCCCAGCGTAGCGCCGTGCTCGCCGCGTCAAGGCCAAGCCCTGCGGGCGCGCGAGTACGCGCGGCCTTGACCCGGCTGCGCGCGGCGCTCCGTGGGCCAGGCCAGTGGCGTTCGCCGAATGCCTGGCACCGCAAAGGAAACGACATGCCACGCAAGCCACTGACATCGCGTCAACACAAACGCCTCAGCATCGAACTGCCACCCGAGTTCATCGCGCTGTGCCAGCGCGATAACGTGCCGCCGGAAGTCGTGCTGCGCGGCTTCATCGCTGATCTGTGCGAACTCACAAGCTGGGTCAACGACCCGCGCGCCGACGGCTACAGCAACAACGGCAGCGATGAGCGGCGCTACGCGATGGAGTACTACGAACGGGTCGGCTACCCGTGGCTGTTCAAGCCGCAGCCTTGATGGTCAGTGCTGGCGGCTGCGCCGCCAGCACCGGCACGGCCGGTGCTGTGGCCTGGCACGCCGGCCGATACTTGCCGCCGTTCGCGTTCTTGCTCGTGGAGGCCCAGCCGATGACGTCCGCAGAAGCCCAACAGATCATCGAAGTCCTGGCCGGTGGCGTCGATCCGGCCACCGGCGAGGTGCTGCCTGACGACAGCCCCTTGAGCAGCCCGCACGTCATCCGCGCGCTGTTCATCGCGGCCAAGGCGCTGGAGGTGATGGCGGCCAAGTCCGCACGGCCTGCGGCCGCCGCGCCGGGCAACGCCGGGAAGTCCTGGACCGAAGAGGAAGACCAACGTCTGGTTGCCGGCTTCGACGCCCGCACGCCCGTGGCCGCGCTGGCGCGCACCCACGAGCGCACCACGGGTGCGATCAACTCGCGCTTGGTCAAGCTGGGTCGGCTGCAGGCCAGCGACAAGAGCCCGCCGGCCTGAGTGCCTGAGCCTGACCGCCGCAGGCTTGCCATGCGGTGTAAGCCGACGAGTCGCCTTCCACCGCACAGCAAGAGCGTACTGAAGCCCAGGCGCGTCAAGGGTCCGCTTCGCCGCTTCGCGCCCTTGACCCGAACACCAACTGTGGCGGTCCGAGGCATTGAACAGCCAACAGCCGGCGGCTAAAGAACGCAGCCAGGCCGCGCCTCTTAGCCGCTGATCTCCTTGCCCTCGCGCGCCTGCGAGGCTCAAAATGTGCGTCTAGGCAAAAACCAGTTCAGAACAGGAGGTTTACCAAGGGCTCACCGGCCGCAACCCCGCGCCACGTCTAGAGAAACTGCCTTCCAGTACGACGACACGCCTCGGGCGCAACGTTGTACATGCAGCAGCGGTATTACGAGCCGTTGGCGGGGAGGTTCTTGAGCGTCGATCCGGTGACGACGGATGCATCAGACGGGAGCTTCTTTAACCGCTATGTCTACGCGAACAACAACCCGTTCAAGTTCAAGGATCCGGATGGTCGCGCTCCAAATCTCATCGATGAATCGAAGAACGCAGGTCGCGCCGGCGCTGATATTGGTGGCGGCTGGGCGGGCGCACCGAGAATTTCTAGCGGAGCTGAAAGCCGCGCCAATTTGCAGGCTGCGCGGGAGCAGCTAGCCACAAGCGCCGCGAATGGCAAAGCTGGTGAAGCGGTCACCAGAGCTAACTTGGGGGACAAGAAGGCGGGTGAGCAAGTCACTTTCAAGACCAGTGATGGCACCCGCACGAGACCCGACTTCGTAACGACGGACAAAGGTGTGGTTGAAACCAAGACAGGTGATGCGCAGCTCTCGACGGGGCAAGCCAAGCTGCAAGGCGACATAGCTGCAGGCCGTGCTGTCACTCCAGTGGGACAGAACGCGGCGAACGCGGGATTGACGCCAGGCGTACCAACAAAGATGACGGGTTTTAGCGTTGATCGACCCGTACCACCGAAAGAGAGAAACTAAATGGAAGGTCAGTCAGACTTTCTTGTCGACTTCGTGGCTCATGGCTCAACGCCCGAAGAATGGCGCATGGTTTTGGTCGAAGAAGGGCCTTGGAAAAAACCGATAGATGGTCAATTGCGTCGAATTCAGACGCGCCTCTATGAGTGCGTGGATGCTGCACTCGATGGGCAATTGGCATCGAAGTTTCCTGAGTCCCGAGGCAAGCGCTTGGTCGTCCAGTTGGATGGGTACGTGCTACCCAATGAGGAGATCGATACCTTCTTCCGTCGATTTGCTGCAGGGATATTCGAGGTCGAAGGCTATCGGCAGGCGCTTGCCTCCTGCCCTTACGTCTCTGACATAAGGTTTGAGCTCAACCTAGACGGAAAGAAGGCCAACTCTCATTAGGGCAAAGGGAGCAGTCCCCTTCACTACCCGCACCACAGCCTCAGCGGCATCGACGAACAAAGGGGACGCTTCCCTTCGAACAAAGGGGACGCTTCCCTTTAGCCCTCACCCCTTGCGCCTGGCCTGCGTCTTCTTGCTGCTGGCTTTGTCCTCAGGGATGACAAACCCGATAGACCGCTTGGGCTGAGGTGGTGGAGTGGCCAGCAGCGCAGCCATCGCGTCGGCAAGCTCGGCGATGTTGCGCTCGTGCACGGAGACCTTGCGCTCCAGAGCATGGACCTTGGTGGCCAACTCCTTGTTGGCGCTGAGCAAGCCGCGAAGTTCCACGAAGGCGCGCACCACGTAGATGCTCAGCGCCGTGGCGCGAGGGCTGTTTAGCAGTGTC
>JANNEX010000561.1:0-2906 GCA_031379155.1 Rubrivivax sp. | reverse complement strand
CCGCTGCATCGTCAGCAGATAGGGGACCTTCAAAACACTCTCACGCTTGCCGAAGCTCTTGCGAATGCGCTTGCGCTCGGTGTAGGTGTAGGGGGTTGCTTGCGCCATTGAACTCTCCTGTAGACGACCCGCGCCTGGCCTGGGCACGGGTGGTGTCTTTGACTGGCATCTCAGGCAGGCATCACACAGGATGGCCTGAGGCTTGGTGACAGGCCACTACCTGTCGCTGGCGGACAACCCCGGCATTGCACCAAGGCCCGACCAAACCCGTTCTCTGCAGTCGGATCAGAGAACACTTCTCAGCACAGCACGCCGCACTGAGAGGTGCTCCCTGCAGCGCCCTTGCGGGGCACCACAGCGAGCCGATCCTTAATACTTGACTTACTTGATTTCGGCTTTCGCGCCAGCGTCCACGAGCTTCTTCAGCGCGGCTTCGGCGTCGGCCTTGGCCACGGCTTCCTTCACGGCCTTGGGGGCGCCGTCAACCATGTCCTTGGCTTCTTTCAGGCCCAGGCCCGTCAGTTCGCGCACGGCCTTGATGACTTGCACCTTGTTGGCGCCAGCTTCGAGCAGCATGACGTTGAATTCAGTCTTCTCTTCGACGACTGCGGCGGCAGCACCACCACCACCGGCGGCCGGGGCTGACATAGAGGCTGCGGAAACGCCGAACTTCTCTTCAATGGCCTTGACCAGGTCATTGAGTTCCATCACGGTCATGCTGTCCATGGCGGACAGGAAAGTGTCTTTATCGAATGCCATTTTGTTTACCTGTGAACGTTGAATTGATGTCAAAAGAATGCGTTGCTGTTCGTCAAGCGGCCGGCGCGGCTGCGGCAGCTGCTGCAGCTTCGGCCGGGGCGCCTGTCGGCGCGTCCGTTGGGGCGTCTGTCGGGGCGTCTGTCGGGGCATTTGCACCCGTGCCACGCTTTTCTGCCAACGCCGCCATCACCGCAGCGAAACGCTGGATGGGCGACTTCAGCAGGCCCGCCACTTGCGAGATCAGCACTTCGCGGCTGGGTATCGCGGCCAAGGCCTTGATACCGTCAGCGTTGAGTGCCTTGCCAGCAAATGCGCCACCTTTGACGATGAGCTTGTCGTTGACCTTGGCGAAATCGGAAATGACTTTCGCTGCGGCCACGGCATCCTCGGAAAAGCCGTAAATCAGCGGGCCGACCATGGCACCTTGGGCCACCTCGAACGGGGTGCCGGCAACGGCGCGACGGGCCAGGGTGTTCTTCAAAACATGAAGGTACACACCCTTGGACCGCGCGTCGACGCGCAGCTTGTTCAGGTTTTCCACGGTGAGGCCACGGTACTCGGCCAACGCCAGCGTCTGCGAACGTGCGGCTTGCGCCGACACATCCGTGACCACGGCTGCCTTCTCGTTGCGATTGAGACTCAAAGTCTGCTCCTCACACTACACGTGCCTTGCCAGCATTGCTGCCTTGGGGCACACCGGGTTCAGCAGCCATCTGTTCACAGGAAAACTCCTCTAACAGCGGGACCGCCATCTGCGCTGGCTTTGAACGCGGCCCGAGGGCTTTGTTCGCGATTACGAGGTTCAGGTTGTGCCCGTTCCTCACCAGCGGTCTTGGATGACCTGGTTGCCTTGCAGCCACCAGCCCACCAAACTCTAGTCACCGCGCGCCAGACTCGCGCGCAGTCATCAAACTTAGACGTTATGTTGAAACTCAGGCCGCCGCTTGCGCGGCGATGGACTGGGTGTCCACACGAACACCCACACCCATGGTTGAAGAGAGCGCCACCTTGCGCAGGTAGATGCCCTTGCTGCTGGCCGGCTTGGCCTTGTTCAGGGCGTCGATGAGGGCGCGCAGGTTTTCCACCAGCTTGTCCGACTCAAACGAACGCCGGCCGATGGTGCCGTGGATGATGCCGGCCTTGTCGACACGGAATTGCACCTGGCCGGCCTTGGCATTGCGCACGGCTTGGGCCACGTCAGGCGTCACGGTGCCGACCTTGGGGTTGGGCATGAGACCGCGCGGGCCCAGGATCTGGCCCAGCGTGCCGACCACACGCATGGTGTCGGGGCTGGCAATGACGACATCGAAGTCCATCTTGCCGGCCTTGATTTCGGCGGCCAGGTCGTCCATGCCCACGATGTCGGCACCGGCGGCCTTGGCTTCTTCGGCCTTGGCACCTTGTGCGAACACGGCCACACGCTTGGTCTTGCCAGTGCCGGCGGGCATCACAACAGCGCCGCGCACGACTTGGTCGGACTTCTTGGCGTCGATGCCCAGTTGCACAGCCACGTCGATGGATTCATCAAACTTGGCGGTGGCGCATTCTTTGACGATGACCAGCGCCTGCTCCAGCGCGTAGAGCTTGTTGCTGTCGACCTTGCCGGCTTGCGCCTTGGCTTTTTTGCTGAGTTGCGTCATGGTCAGACTCCTTCGACCGTGAGGCCCATGGAACGGGCCGAGCCAGCGATGATCTTCACCGCGCCTGCCATGTCGGCGGCGTTCAGATCCTTCATCTTGGTCTTGGCGATTTCTTCAAGCTGGGCCAGGGTGACCTTGCCCACCTTGTCCAGGTGCGGCTTGGCCGAACCCTTGTCGATCTTGGCGGCCTTCTTGAGCAGCACGGTCGCGGGCGGCGACTTGAGAATGAAGGTGAAGCTCTTGTCGGCGAAAGCGGTGATGACCACCGGCAGCTTCAAGCCCGGCTCGTAGCCCTGCGTCTGGGCGTTGAAGGCCTTGCAGAACTCCATGATGTTGAGGCCGCGCTGGCCCAGGGCCGGGCCGATGGGCGGCGACGGATTGGCCTTGCCGGCCGGTACTTGCAGCTTGATAAAGCCGACGATCTTTTTGGCCATTGAGGCGCTCCTATCGAGTTCAAACGCCGATCGAAATCGGCTCCTCGTCACTCAGCCCAAAACAACTTCAGCG
>JANNEX010000546.1:0-2183 GCA_031379155.1 Rubrivivax sp. | reverse complement strand
GCGCGCGAAAGCCTGGAAGACTACGCGCTGCGCTTCACGCCCAGGTCGTTTCGCAAGTGGAGCGAATGGCGCGTGGCGCACACCGCGCTGGGCGGCGCGGCCAGCTTTTTGGTGCTGGAAGCGCTGGGTGCCACGCTGCTGTTGCAGTTTGGTTTCATCAATGCCTTCTGGGCCATTCTGGCCACGGCGGTGATCATCGTCGCCGCCGGCCTGCCCATCAGCGTGTACGCCGCGCGCCATGGACTGGACATGGACCTGCTGACGCGCGGCGCGGGCTTTGGCTACCTCGGCAGCACCATCACCAGCCTGATCTACGCCAGCTTCACCTTCATCTTCTTTGCGCTCGAAGCGGCCATCATGGCCTACGCGCTGGAGCTGGTGTTTGACATCCCGCCCGCCTGGGGCTACTTGCTGAGCGCGCTGGTGGTCATCCCGATGGTCACGCACGGCGTCACCGTCATTAGCCGCTTCCAGGTCTGGACGCAGCCGCTGTGGTTGGTGTTGCTGGTGCTGCCCTACATCTTTGTCTTCCAGGCCCACCCCACGCTGCTGGCCGATTTGCGCGCCTACGCCGGTGAACAGGGTCAGGGCGGTGCTTTCAACCCGCTGCTGTTTGGCGGCGCGCTGACCGTGGGCGTGGCGCTCATCACGCAGATGGGCGAACAGGTGGACTACCTGCGCTTCATGCCTGAACGCACGCCGGCCAACCGCACACGTTGGTGGTTAGCCGTGCTGGTGGGCGGGCCGGGCTGGGTGGTGCCGGGGGTGCTGAAGATGCTGGGCGGCGCGCTGCTGGCCACGCTGGTGCTCAAGCTGGACGTGCCCGCCGACCGCGCGGTCGACCCCAACCAGATGTACCTGGCGGCCTACGAGACCGTGTTCTCGCAATACCACTGGGCGCTGGCTGCCACGGCGCTGCTGGTGGTCGTCAGCCAGCTCAAGATCAACGTCACGAATGCTTATGCCGGCAGCCTGGCCTGGAGCAACTTCTTTGCGCGCCTGACACACAGCCACCCCGGGCGCGTGGTGTGGGTCGTGTTCAACACACTCATCGCCTTGATGCTGATGGAGCTGGAAGTGTTCAAGGCCATTGGCAGCGTGCTGGGTCTGTACAGCAACATCGCCATCAGCTGGATCATGGCCGTGGTGGCTGACCTGGTGGTGAACAAACCGCTGGGCCTGTCGCCCAAGGGCATTGAGTTCAAGCGCGCGCATCTCTACGACATCAACCCCGTGGGCGTAGGTGCCATGGGTGCCGCTTCACTGCTGTCCATCTTGGCCTACCTGGGTGTGTTCGGGCCCATGGCGCAGGCTTTTTCGGCCGTGATTGCCATGGTCGTGGCCTTTGTCGCCGCGCCGCTGATTGCCTGGGCCACACGCGGCCGCTACTACATTGCACGCGGTGCTGAAACCGGCGCCGAAGCTGGCACCTATCTGGGCCAGCGGCTGGGTTCAGCCGCGCAGCGCCGCTGCGTCATTTGCGAGCGCCCCTATGAAGGCGAAGACATGGCGCAGTGCCCAGCTTACGGCGGGCCCATCTGCTCTTTGTGCTGCTCACTCGACGCGCGCTGCCACGACCTGTGCAAGCCCGAACACGCGCGCGCACGCTTGCAGTTCAATGCCTTGCTGCAAAGACTGACACCACGCGCCTGGTGGCCGCAACTGGACACCGGCTTGGCGCGCTACTTGATGCTGATGGCGCTGGTGGCACCCGAGCTGGCCGGCTTATTGGCGGTCATCTACCACGTGGAATTGCGACAACTGGGTGAACAAGCGGCCGCTGCCACACCCGCCCTGCGCGCTGCTTTCATCAAAGCCTATTGCGCGCTGCTGCTGGCCAGCGGCGTCATAGGCTGGTGGCTGGTGCTGACGCAAATCAGCCGCCGCGTGGCGCAAGAAGAAAGCAAGCGGCAAACCGAAGCGCTGGTCAAAGAGATCGACTCGCACCGCCGCACCGACGAAGAATTGCAACGCGCCAAAGCCGCCGCTGATGCGGCCCGGCAATCTGCCGACGCCGCCAACCAGGCCAAGACGCGCTACATCAGCGCCATCAGCCACGAACTGCGCACCCCGCTCAACAGCATCCTGGGCTATGCGCAGCTGATGGACGAAGACCCCACGCTGCCACCGCAACGCAAACACAGCGTGGGCGTCATCAGGCGCGGCGGTGAACACCTGCTGGG
>JANNEX010000544.1:0-5013 GCA_031379155.1 Rubrivivax sp. | reverse complement strand
TGCGCCCGGCAAGATGAGCAGCAGGCCGCAGGCCTGTCTACTCGATCGCGCCGAGATATTCCTGCAGCACCGGGCCCCAGGCCCGGGCTGTCAGGAATATCACTTGTTGTACGCGGTCTCGCCGTGGGAGCTGATGTCCAGGCCCTCGCGTTCTTCGTCTTCGGGTACACGCAGCCCGATCGTCAGATCGACGATCTTGTATGACAGGAACGCCACCACCCCCGACCACACCACCGTTACCCCCACCGCCTTGCACTGAATGATGAACTGCGCCAACACCCCATCCGGATTGGTCGCCGTAGCCCCCGTCACCCAGTCAGTCACGATGCCAGGCCCGCCCAGCGCTTGCGCATTGAAGATGCCCGTCAACAGCGCACCCACGATGCCGCCCACGCCGTGCACGCCAAAGACGTCCAGCGTGTCGTCCGCACCCAGCATTTTCTTCAGCGCCGTGACGCCCCACAGGCAAGCGAAGCCCGCCACAGCGCCGATCACCAGCGCACCCACGATGCCCACGTTGCCGGCTGCTGGCGTGATGGCGACAAGACCCGCCACCGCGCCCGACGCGGCACCCAGCATCGAAGCCTTGCCCTTCATCAGCGACTCGGCCGCGATCCAGGCCAGCACCGCCATCGCCGTGGCGCTGAAGGTGTTGATGAAGGCCAGCGCCGCGCTGTTGCCGGCTTCCAAAGCCGAGCCGGCGTTGAAGCCGAACCAACCCACCCACAGCAGCGATGCGCCAATCATGGTCAGCGGCAGGCTGTGCGGCGCCATGGCTTCTTTGCCGTAGCCCACGCGCTTGCCCACCAAGTAGGCACCCACCAAACCGGCCACCGCCGCGTTGATGTGCACCACCGTGCCGCCGGCAAAGTCCAGCGCGCCCCATTGCCAGATCAAACCCGCCGTGGCGTTGACCTTGTCCACCACCTCTTTGCTGGTGTAGGCATCCGGGCCGGCCCAGTACCACACCATGTGGGCGATGGGTGTGTAGCTGAAGGTGAACCACAGGGTCACAAACAGCAGCACGGCCGAGAACTTCATGCGCTCGGCAAAGGCGCCCACGATGAGCGCGCAGGTGATGGCCGCAAAGGTGGCCTGGAAGACCACAAACACGATCTCAGGCAGCACAACACCCTTGCTGAAAGTGGCCACGGTAGCAAACTCGCCGCCCGTCGCGTTGGGCGTGAACACGCCCTTCAGGAACAGCCGGTCCAGCCCGCCAATGAAGCGGTTGCCCTCGGTGAAAGCCAGGCTGTAGCCGTAGACCACCCACAACACGGTGATGAGCGAGAAGACCACAAACACCTGCATCAGCACCGACAGCATGTTCTTGCTGCGCACCAAGCCCCCGTAGAACAGCGCCAGGCCAGGAATGGACATCATGATGACCAGCGCAGTGGCCATGAGCATCCAGCTCACGTCGCCTTTGTTGGGCACCGGTGGTGGCGTGGAGGCCGCTGCCGCAGGCGCGGCCACGGTTGCCGCTGATGCCGCCGCAGCAGCAGGTGCTGCAGCCTCAGCCGCCGAAGCAGCGGGGGCTGCAGGGGCCGTTTGGGCCGTTTGGGCCAGCGCGCTGCCGCTGAAGCTCAGCGCCGCCAGGCCCAGGGCCGCAGACGCGGCCAGGAGGGTGAAGAGTTTTTTCATGTTGGGTTCTTTCGGGTGCCGCGCTTTACAGCGCGTCCTTGCCGGTTTCACCGGTGCGGATGCGCACCACCTGTTCCAGCGTGGTGACAAAGATCTTGCCGTCGCCGATCTTGCCGGTGCGGGCCGAGCTTTCGATGGCTTCGATGACACGCTCAACGATGCTGTCGTCCACCGCCGCTTCAATCTTCACCTTGGGCAAAAAGTCGACCACGTACTCAGCGCCACGGTAGAGCTCGGTGTGGCCCTTTTGGCGGCCAAAGCCCTTGACCTCGGTCACCGTGATGCCTTGCACCCCGATGCCACTGAGTGCTTCACGAACTTCGTCAAGCTTGAAGGGCTTGACGATGGCTGTCACCATCTTCATGGTCATGTCTCCTAGGGATTCAGAAGTTGTATTTGATGCCGACCACGACACCCGATTTGCCCAGGAACTTGCTGCTGTTGGCAGCACCGCCCGGCACGTAGAAATTTTTGTCGGCGTCGGTGCCGACCAGCGCAATGATGGGCACCAGGCCGCTGAAGTCTTTGCTCAGGGTGAAGGCATAGTCGGTGTAGGTGGCGTTGCTGATGTTCACCACCTTCTGGTAGCCCACGTGCGGGGCCAGCGTGACGCCGCCCACTTCAAAGCTGGCGCTCAGGTCCAGGTAGACGCTGCCCTTGCTGTCTTTTTTGCCGGCGAAGTCGTAGTTGCCGAACAGGTTGGTCAGCGCATAAGACAGCTTGGCCGTGGCCGGGCCGTAGGTCAACGCGCCATAGATTTCTGTCGTGTTGGGGTCTTTGTAGGATGCGCTCCAGGCCGTCGTCTTGGCGCTGGGGTAGACGTATTGCAGCAGGCCGACGTCGTAGGTCAGCGAGTCCTTGACGATGTCGCCTTTGTAGCCGCCGTACAGGTCAATCTCGACTTGTGAGTCGCCGTAAGCGTCCTTGACCCACTTGATGGTCGAAGCCCAAGCGCCCAGGTAGAGGCCGCCGGCGGTGTAGTCCAAGCCACCTTGCAAGGCGGGCTTCAAACGCGTCTGCGAAATGCCGCGGTAGCGGTAGTCGCTGAAGGCGCCGATGTTGAAAGCCAGGTCGGCATGCGCCAGCGTGGGCAATGCGGTCAGGGTGGCAAGACTGGCGAGGCAGAAGAATTTGCTTGTCATTGAAGGCCGCTCCAGGGAAACGAAAGGGGTTCAGCCTTGGGATTGCAGGTTTTGTGCCACACGGTTACTTCGGCATCGACGGTGGGGCTTGCCCGGTTTTGTGCACAGCAGTGGCACCGCTTCACCGCCTTTGCGCACCAACTTGGGCTTCACCGGCGATCGGCACAAAGCTGGTGCAAATCTTTCTGGCCATCGCCCTGCACAATGCGCCACAGGGAGGCCTGCAAGCCATGTCGCTGTCGGTGGTGATGAGCCGTGCGCTCGACGGCCTGGACGCGCCCGAGGTCCATGTCGAAGTGCAACTCGCCAACGGCCTGCCCAGCTTCACGCTGGTGGGTTTGGCCGACACCGAAGTCAAAGAATCGCGTGAGCGGGTGCGCGCCGCCTTGCAGCAAAGCGGCTTTGCCTTTCCGCACAACAAGCGCATCACTGTCAACCTGGCACCGGCAGATTTGCCCAAGGAGAGCGGCCGCTTTGACTTGCCCATCGCGCTGGGCATCTTGGCTGCAGCGGGGCAACTTGATGCAGCCCGTTTGGCGGCTTGTGAATTCGCGGGTGAGCTGAGCTTGGCCGGTGAACTGCGGCCCGTGCGCGGCGCGCTGGCGCTGGCCTTGGCTGCGCACAAGAGTGGCAACGGCCGCCGCTTGGTGCTGCCTGCCGACAGCGCCCAGGCTGCTGCGCAACTCAGCGCGCTGGACGTGCGATCAGCCCACACGCTGGCCGAGGTGGTGGCGAGCCTGATGGCCGGCGACAACACACCCGAGCTGCCCCGTGCCCAGGCCGTGCCGCGCGTGCCCGCGCAACTCCGCACCGACCTGCGCGATGTCAAGGGCCAGGCCAGTGCCAAACGCGCGCTGGAGATCGCTGCGGCGGGCGGCCACAGCCTGCTGTTTGTGGGGCCGCCGGGCACTGGCAAGTCGATG
The DNA here is from genome assembly GCA_031379155.1 of Rubrivivax sp. Classification (GTDB taxonomy): domain Bacteria; phylum Pseudomonadota; class Gammaproteobacteria; order Burkholderiales; family Burkholderiaceae_C; genus Rubrivivax. Next base: position 1,304 of record JANNEX010000544.1, on the reverse strand, counting down.
CTGGCGCAGCGCCTGAGCGGCCTGTTGCCGCCGCTGGACGAAGACGAAGCGCTGGCCAGCGCTGCACTCGCCGGCCTCAATCACGCCACGGCCGAAAGCGCCGCTTTTGGCCAGCGTCCCATGCGCGCACCTCACCACACGGCCAGCGCGGTGGCGCTGGTCGGCGGCGGCTCGCCTCCCCGGCCGGGCGAGATTTCGCTGGCCCATGGTGGTGTGCTGTTCCTGGACGAGACGCCGGAGTTCCCGCGCGCCGCGCTGGAAGCCCTGCGTGAACCGATGGAGACCGGTCGCATCACCATTTCGCGCGCCGCGCGGCAGGCCTCGTTCCCCGCGCGCTTCCAGCTCATCGCGGCCATGAATCCTTGCCCTTGTGGCTGGCTGGGCGCACCGGCCGGGCTGGGCAAATCCTGCCGCTGCACGCCTGACGCGGTGCTGCGCTACCAGGGCAAGTTGTCGGGGCCGCTGCTGGACCGCATCGACCTGCAAGTGGAAGTGCTGGCCGCCACCCCCGAGGCCCTGATGGCACAAGGTGACGGCGAGAGTTCGGCCACCGTGGCGCAACGCGTGGCCGCCGCGCGGCTGCTTCAGACGCAGCGCCAGGGCACGGCCAACGCCGAGTTGGACAGTGCCGGCATCGACTTGCACTGCGTGCCCGCTGAGCCCGCTGCGCAACTGCTGCGCAGCGCGGCGCAAAAGCTGGGCTGGTCGGGCCGCCGGCTGCACCGCTGCCTGAAGGTGGCGCGCACGGTGGCTGACTTGGCGGGCAGCGACAGCATCACTGTGGCCCATGCGGCCGAGGCGCTGCAGTTGCAGCGTGTGTTGGCGCAGTAGCCCCACCAACCCAAGGACGCAAAACCATGGCCGTGCTGCTCTTTGTGTTGGCCGCCATGGCCACCCTGTTGCTGGTGGTCTGGCAAGGGCTGCGCCGTGCGCGCCGTGCTGACTTCATTCGCAGCTTCACGCTGCCGCGCGGACTGTTCGAAAAGCTGCGCGCCAAACATCCGCAGCTGTCGCTCAAGGACTGCCAGTTGGTGGCGCAGGCGCTGCGCCAGTTTTTCCTGGCCTACCTCAGCGCCGAGCGCCAGCATGTGTCCATGCCCTCGCAAGTGGCCGACGATTTGTGGCACGAATTCATCCTCTACACGCGCAACTACGAGGTCTTTTGCCGCCAGGCTTTTGGCCGCTTCATGCACCACACGCCCGCCGCCGCGCTGGGCAGCGAGCAGCGCTCGAACGCGGGCTTGCGCCGCTGCTGGTGGCATTGCTGCCGCGCCGAGAACATCAACCCGCGCAAAGCCACGCGC
>JANNEX010000539.1:0-7107 GCA_031379155.1 Rubrivivax sp. | reverse complement strand
ACGCCGGTGAGCGTGACGACACCAATCACCAAGCCCACCGTGGCCGCCGCTGCGCCCACGGCCAGCGCGTACTTGGCGCCGGTGCTGAAGGCCTCAACCATGGCCGGCGTGCCCACACGGCCCTGCACCTTGAAAGCCTTTAGCAACAGCGGCGTGGCCATCAGCGCAGCGCCGAATATCGCCAGCTTGATCTGCGTGCTTTCAATGCCGCCAAACACCAGCACCAGCAACGCCGCGTGCAGGCCTAGCATCAAGCCCCAGTGCGCGGCCGTGTTGTCTTTGGTGCGCGTACACAGGCCGACGATGGCGCAAGAGCTGATGCCGGTGAAGGCGGCTAGGTAGGGCGTGCGGCCGCTGACCAAAATGGTGATGAGCAAGAGCAGCGGTATCAGCGTCGGCCAGCGCTCTTTGAAGCTCTGGCCCAGCTTGGGCATTTCTTCTTCGGTCAGGCCACGCAAGCCAAAACGTTTGGCCTCGAAGTGCACCTGCATGAAGACGCCGTAGAAGTGCATGAAGGCTGGCACCGCAGCGGCGATGATGATGGTCTGGTAGGGCACCGACAAAAATTCGATCATCAAAAAAGCCGCCGCGCCCAGCACCGGCGGTGTGATCTGTCCGCCGGTGGAAGAAGCGGCCTCCACGGCGCCGGCAAATTCGCGCTTGTAGCCAACGCGAATCATGGCCGGGATGGTCAAAGAGCCCACGGTGACGGCGTTGGCCACGCTGGAACCAGACAGCATGCCGAACATGGCCGAGCCAAACACGCTGACCTTGGCCGGCCCGCCGGCATAACGCCCGGCAATGCTGCTGGCCACGTCCAAAAATAGCTGCCCCAGGCCTATGCGCGTGGCCAGCACGCCAAACAGCACGAAGTGGAAAACATAGGTTGCCACCACGCCCACCGCCACACCGTACACGCCCTGGCTGGTGAGGTATTGGTGGTTGACCACCTGGCTCCAACTGGCGCCCGCGTGTTTGAGCAAACCCGGGAACACCGGCCCGGCCAGCGCATAGCCCATGAAAGCGATGGCGATGAGCGGCAGCGGCCAGCCCATGCTGCGGCGCGTGGCTTCGAGCAAGGCAATGATGAGGATGCTGCCCATCACCACGTCAATGGTCAGCGGGTTGCCAACGCGAAAGGTCAGGTCCTCGAAGATGTAGGGGATGTAGAGGACGGACGCAGCCACGGCAGCGGCCAAGAGCCAGTCAAACCACGGCACATTGCCAGGGCGCAGCGATGAGTGCGTGGCCGCCTTTTCCAGCAGTGCATGGCGGTGCGGGAACACCAGGAAGATCAAGCCCAGCACAAAGGCCAAGTGCACACCGCGGTGCGTCACCTCTTGCAGCAGGCCAAAGCCAGCGGTGTAGTAGTGAAAGAGCGAGAGCAGGATGAGCAAAGCACCCACGACCGTGGCCGCGCCCGCCGTGAGCGGGCGAAAGCGCATCTCGGGGTCGAACTTTTGTTCCAGTTCGGCCAGCGTTTTGTCGTCGGGCAGCGCGGTGCTCAATGGTGCACCCTTCGCGCTGTGCGCGATCCCGCCGAGCGGGAATTCGCACTCGGGAAACCCTCGTTGCTCATGCGCTGGCGCCCTGCACTGCGCAGGGCCAGGCCGTCATGCCGCTCACTTCAGCAGTCCGGCTTCCTTGTAGAACTTCTCGGCGCCTGGGTGGAAAGGAATGCCGGCGCTCTTGACGGCGTTTTCTTTGGTGATGAACTTGCCCTTGGCATGGCCGGCGGCCAACTGCTTTTGTGCGTCGGCACCAAACAGCGCCTTGGTGATTTCATACACCACCGTGGCGTCGGCCTTGTCGCTGGTGACCCACTGCGCGCCCACCGCCAGCGTGGCTACAGTGGCCACACCCTTGTAGGTCTCGGCAGCGATGGTGTCGGTCGAAAAGAAAGGGCTGCTCTTGCGCAGTGCTTCGGCTTGTGCACCATCGATAGCCAGCAGGTCAATGCCGCCGCCCGCGCTGGCCAGTTCAGCAATCGCGCCAGCAGGCGCGCCGCCAGTAAAGAAGAAGGCGTCGAGCGAGCCGTCTTTGAGCTTGTCGGCGGCCTGGTTGGGCTTGATGTACTCGGGCTTGATATCAGCCTCTTTCAGCCCATAGGCCAGCAAAATGGCGCGTGCGTTGACCAAGGTGCCCGAGCCCGGTTCGTCCAGCGCCACGCGTTTGCCTTTGAGGTCAGCCACGCTTTTGATGCCGCTGCCTTTTTTGACCACCACATGCACACTCTCCGGGTACAGGTTGGCGATCAGGCGCAGGCCCGGCACATTGGGCTTGCCTTCGTAAATGCCGTTGCCCTTTTGCGCCCAGGTGGCCACGTCGGCTTGTGAAAAGCCGCTTTCGAGTGAGCCACCCACGATGCCGTTGACATTGGCCACGCTGCCGGTGCTGGCCTGCGCCGTGACGACGATCTTGCCGGGCTGGCTGACGGCGTTGGCGATCATGCCGCCAACAGGATAGTAGGTGCCGGCCGTGCCGCCGGTGCCAATGCGGAAGAACTGCTGCGCCTGCGCGGCGGTGGCGGCCAAGGCGAATGCAGCAGCGAAAGAAAGGATGCGCGTGACTTTCATGGGGACTCCAAGGTAGACCCGCGATCTTCGCCCGCCGCGCGGCGCGGCGCGAGCGGTGGAACTACCAAGACGCGTATCCACCCGTCAGCTCAAAGCCAGGTCGACCACCACACCCACAAACACCGCAAAGCCCAGCCAGTGGTTGACACGAAAGGCCTTGAAGCAGCCTTCACGGCTGCGCGTGCGGATGAGCGTGAAGTGCCAGCACGCTTGTGCTGCTGCGACGGCGATGCCCAGCAAGAACCAGCCACCCAAGCCCAGCGCGCGGCCCAGCAGCGCCCAGCCCAGCAGGTGCAGGGCGTAGCACAGCATCACGCCGGCCACATCGAACCGGCCCAGCGTGATGGCGCTGGTTTTCATGCCTATGCGCAGGTCGTCGTCACGGTCGACCATGGCGTATTCGGTGTCGTAGGCCAGCACCCAAAACAGGTTGCACAGCAGCAGCAGCCAGGCCTGCACGGGCACAGCGCCTTGCAGCGCAGACAAGCTCCATTCAGTGCCGCCCAAGGCTGCCGCAAAGGCCATGGGAATGCCAAAGCTGAAGGCCACGCCCAGCACGGCTTGCGGCAGGCTGAGCACACGTTTGGCGTAGGGATAAATGAGCGCCACGGCGAGCGCGGCGAAGCTGAGCAGCACAGCGGGTGCACTGGTGGTGAGCACCAGCGCAAAGGCCGCCAGCGCCAGTGCCGCGCCCAGCAGCAGCGCTTCTTTGCTGGATACAGCGCCGCGGGTCACCGGCCGCTGCGCCGTGCGCTTGACGTGTTTGTCAAAGTCCTTGTCGGCCACGTCATTCACGCAGCAACCCGCACTGCGCATGAGGATGGTGCCGGCCACGAACACGATCAGCAAATGCCAGCCCGGCCAGCCGTCAGCGGCGATCCACAGCGCCGACAGCGTGGGCCACAGCAGCAGCAGCCAGCCGGCGGGGCGGCTCCAGCGGATGAGGTCTAGGTAGAGCGCCAGGCGCTTGTTCAGTGGGCTGGATGGCATGCAGCGAATTATCCGCAGCGCTGCATCAGGGTTGGGTCAGGCCCGCAGCAGGTTGAGCAGCGGCTTGCCAGCGCGGTCACGGTAGACGTCAAAGTCGGCGTCGATACTGAGGATGTGTTTGAGCTTCAGGCGTGCTGCGGCTTCGGTAATCGACGCATCGGCCAGATCGAAAGGCAGGTCGGCGAAACGTTCACTCAGGGTCAGCACTTCGGGCAGCGTGCTGGCCTGCGGCAGGTCAAAGGCCAAGGCGCCACGCTGTGCCCAGCGCAAGAAGTCGAGTGCGGCTTCGTTGTGGATGCGTCGCGCCAGCAGCGCGCAAACCTCAGTGGCCACCGGCCAGGTGCTGATGAGCTGGGCCTGCGGGTGCGCTTGCAGCCAGGCCAGCACGGGCGCATGCCAGCGGTCGGCGCCGTTGAACAGGGCGATGAGTGGGCCGCTGTCCACCAGCACACGGCCCACCGCCAGGTAACGCGCCGAAGGCTCGGCCACACGCAGCCGGGTGGCCATGTCAGTTAGCCGCGCTGCGTGTGTTTGTCGGCCCAGAGATCAGCGACTGATTGCTTGCGCTTGCTGGCCAGATCGGGTGCGCCACGGTGGCGTCCGAACAGGCCCAGGCCCAGGCTGTGCGCCGAAGGCGCGACGCCAGGCGTTTGCTCCAGCCAGGCCACCAATGCTTCGCGGATGATTTCACCCGCTGGCCGGCCCAGGGCGGCGCTGCGCAGGCGCAGTTGCTGCTCTAGCGTGGGGTCGAGTTTGACGGTCATGGTCATGGCGACTCCTGGTATTAGATAAGATAATACGGTAAGGGAAAAGTCTTGTCCAGCGGCCTCAGTGCGGCCTCAGTGCGACCACACGCGCAGCGCGTCACGCCAGTAGGCCACGCCCACGTTTTGAAGTTGCGCATTGCCCGGCGCCCCGCACACCAACAGCGGCCGCATCTGCCGCGCCTGCGCCGCGTGCCGCTGCCAGGTGAGCAGGCCATGCAGCCATTCAGGGTGGAAAGTAGCGCCCGACTTGAACTCCACCGGCTGAAGTTGGCCATTGCGCTCTATCAACAGATCGATCTCATTGCCAATGTTGTCGCGCCAAAAGTAGGCAGTGCCGGCGGCGCCGGTGTGGCGCAGGTGTTTGCCAAATTCGGTGATGCACAAGTTTTCAAACAGCGCACCGCGCATGGGGTGGATGTTCATGCTGGCCGCGTCGGTGATGCCCAGCAACCAGGCCGCCAGGCCGGAGTCGTGGAAGTAGAGCTTGGGCGTTTTGACCAGACGCTTGCCAAAGTTCGTGTGATAGGGAGCAAGGCGAAAGGCCACATAGCTGGCCTCGAGCACGCCCAGCCAGTCGCGCGCCGTGGTCTGCGCCACGCCCAGGTCATGGGCCACGGCGTTGAGGTTGAGCAGTTGGCCGCAGCGCGCCGCCATCATGCGCAGGAAGCGCTGGAACTGCATCAAATCGTTGATGCGGATGAGCTGCCTCACGTCGCGTTCCAGATAGCTGGCCACATAGTTGGCGTGCCAGTCGGCATGCGCGACTTCGGTGCTGTGGATGGCCGGGTAGGCGCCACGCAGCAGCAACTCATCCAGGCTGAGTTTGTCAAAGACAGCCGCACCTTCGACGTACGACAGCGGCATCAATTCCAGGAAACCAGCGCGGCCGGCCAGGCTTTGGCTAACGGCCTGCGAGAGCAGCAGGTTTTGTGAGCCGGTGACGATGAAGCGGCCGGGCCGGCGGTCGTTGTCGACCATGGTTTGCAGGTAAGACAGCAGCTCAGGCACACGCTGCGCTTCGTCCAGAACCAAGCCGCCCGCATGCCCCGCCAGGAAACCGCGCGGGTCGGCGGCCACGCGCTGGCGCACGTCAGGATCTTCCAGCGACACGTAGGCGTAGCCGGGCATGGCCTGGCGCGCTAGCGTGGTCTTGCCCGACTGGCGCGGGCCGGTAACCACCACCACCGGGAAGCCGCGTGCCAGGCGCAGCAGGCGCTGGTGGGCGGTGCGCTCAAACATCGTGATTTGCTACTTCAGCTTTGAAGGCTGAAATTGTAAATCGCCCGGCTTTAGCCGTCGAGCTGCTTCTGAAACACCAGTCCCGCATGCTCGCGCAGCGCGTGGAATTTGATCTTGGGCCAGTTCTCTTGCATGGCACGCAGCTCACCGGCGTATTCCAGCAGCACGGTGGGCGCGTTCACGGCGTCCAGCGCCACGCGGTGGGCATTGCCGTCGATGAAGCGCTGCAACTCTTTTTCGCTGGCGGCTGCACCTTCGGGCAGTTCGCAGGTCACCCAACGCGCCACGTTGTAACGCGCCGGCATGATGCGCGCCTTGCAGCCGTACTCATGTTCCAGGCGGTGCGCCACGACCTCAAACTGCAACTGGCCCACGGCGCCCAGCAGCAGCACGCTGCCGGCCACGGGGCGAAAGACCTGGATGGCGCCTTCTTCGCCCAACTGGGTCAGGCCGGCGCGCAACTGTTTGGTCTTCAGCGGGTCAGCCACTTCAACGCTGCGAAACATTTCGGGGGCAAAGAAAGGCAGACCGGTGAACTGCAAAGTCTCGCCTTCGCTGAGCGTGTCGCCCAGCTGCAGCACGCCGTGGTTGGGAATGCCGATGATGTCGCCGGCAAAAGCCTCGTCCAGCAGTTCACGGCGCTGGCTCAGAAAGCTAACGACGGTGTTAGGGCGCAGTTCTTTGCCGCTGCGTGCCACCTTCAGCCGCATGCCACGCTCGAAATGGCCACTGGCCACGCGCACAAAGGCGATGCGGTCGCGGTGCGCGGGGTCCATGTTGGCCTGGATCTTGAACACCACGCCGGTGAACTTGGGCTCGTCGGGCTGCACCACGCGCTGGATGGCGCTGCGCTGGCCGGGCGGCGGCGCCAGGTCGACCAGCGCGTCCAACACCTCGCGCACACCGAAGTTGTTGACCGCAGAGCCGAAGAACATGGGCGTCTGGCGGCCAGCGCGAAAGTCGGCAATGTTGAAGGGCGGCGCGGCGTCGGTCAGCAGTTGAATTTCGCCCTCGGCCTGTGCGTACTGCATGCCAAAACGCTGGGCGTAGGCCGGGTTGTGCAGGCCGGACAGGATTTCGTCCTCTGCACCTTTTCTATCTTCACCAGGGCTGAACACGCGCATCTGCTGTTCACGCAAATCCATCACGCCGTGGAAGGCCTTGCCCATGCCCACCGGCCAGGTGAAGGGCACCACTTCCATGCCCAGTTCACGTTCGATCTCGTCCATCAGCACCAGCGGGTCTTTGACTTCGCGGTCCATCTTGTTGACGAAGGTCAGGATGGGCGTGTTGCGCGCGCGGCAGACTTGCAGCAAGCGGCGCGTTTGCGGCTCAACGCCGTTGGCCGCGTCAATCACCATCAGCGCGGCGTCCACGGCGGTCAGCACGCGGTAGGTGTCTTCGCTGAAGTCCTGGTGGCCGGGGGTGTCCAGCAGGTTGATGACGCAGTCGCGGTACTCCATCTGCATCACGCTGGATGCGACCGAGATGCCGCGCTGCTTTTCAATCTCCATCCAGTCACTGGTGGCGTGGCG
>JANNEX010000350.1:0-6346 GCA_031379155.1 Rubrivivax sp. | reverse complement strand
ACCGCGCCTGGAACTGCACGCCAGTGACGCGCTGGCGCGTGGCATCCGCCACGGCGCGACGGTGCGCGTCTTCAATGACCGAGGCGAGTATTTGTGCAAGGCCGACGTGAGCGAACGGGCGCGGCCTGGCGTGGTCAATGGTTTGGGCGTGTGGTGGCGCAAGCTGGGCATGAACCACACCAACGTCAACGAACTGACGCACCAAAGGCTCACCGACATCGGCCGCGCGCCGGCCTTCTACGACTGCCTGGTGCAAGTGCAGCCACAAGAGCGGGCGGCTTGAAGCAGCCATGGCCAAGGGGCGCTGGCTGATGGCCGCGGGCGGACTGCTGGGCGCGCTCTTGCTGGCCGCAGGCAGCGTCTGCCTGAGCAGCGGTTGCAGCACGCTGGGCTATTACGCGCAAGCCGTCAACGGTCATCTGGACCTGCTGCAAAGCGCCAAGCCCGTGGACGTTTGGACCGCAGACCCGGCCACACCGCCCGCGTTGCGTGAACGCTTGATGCTGAGCCAGCGCATGCGCGACTTTGCGGTGAGTGAACTCAAGCTGCCCGACAACAGCAGCTACCGCCGTTATGCCGACTTGAACCGCAGCGCGGCGGTGTGGAACGTGGTGGCCGCGCCCGAGCTGGGCCTGACGCTCAAGACCTGGTGCTTCCCGGTGCTGGGCTGTGTGGGCTACCGTGGCTACTACAGCCGCGAACCGGCGCAAGCGCTGGCCACAGAGTTGCGCAGCGAAGGCTGGGAAACCTCTGTCTACGGCGTCCCGGCTTACAGCACCTTGGGCCTGAGCAACTGGGTAGGCGGCGACCCGCTGCTCAACACCTTCGTCAATTGGAGCGAAGCCGAGTTGGCGCGCTTGATCTTTCACGAATTGGCGCATCAGGTGGCCTACGCCAGCGACGACACCACCTTCAACGAAAGTTTTGCCACGGCAGTGGAACGCCTGGCCGGCCGCTTGTGGCTGCAAGCCCATGGCAGCGAAGAAACACGGGCGCAGCAAGCCTTGTTGGAACAACGTCAACATGACTTCCGCAGCTTCACCTTTGTATGGCGCGGTGTGCTGGAAGCGCTCTACACAGGCCCGCTGAGTGACGCCGACAAACGCCAGCGCAAGGCCGAATTGATGGCCAAGATGCGCGCCGACTACGCACAAATGAGGGCCCAGCGCTGGGCCGGTTTTGCCGGCTATGACGCCTGGTTTGAACGCGCCAACAATGCCTCGTTCGCGGTGCTGGCGGCCTACAACGAACTGGTGCCCGAATTCGAGCGTTTGTACGAACGCAGCGGCAGCGAATTCGGCCGCTTCTACGACGCCGTCAAAGGGTTGGCCGCCTTGCCCAAGGACCAGCGCCGCGCCAAACTGGCCGTGCCGTAGCAACAGGATTCACACCATGGCAGACATCAACATCCACCGCGACCACACCCTGGGCCTGGCCAAAGCGCGCAAGGTGGCCTGGTTATGGGCCGAAGAGGCGGAGACCAAGTTTTCGATGGAATGCACCGTCATCGAAGGCCAGACCAGCGACACGGTGGAGTTCACACGTGCGGGTGTCAGTGGCCGCCTGATCGTGGCCCCTGACCATTTTGATTTGCACGCCAAGCTGGGCTTTTTGCTGGGCGCCTTCAGCAAGACGATTGAAGGCGAGATCACCAAGACGCTGGACACGCTGCTGAGTGCAAACAATGGGCCCACCAAGGCGCCGGCCAAGAAGGCCGCCGCAAAGAAGGCCGCTAAGTAAGCCGCTAAATAAGCCGCTAAACAGGCGGGTCTTACTTCAGCGATTCAATCAAGTCCACATATTCCTGCATCGCCTCATCGCTGCTCTTGCCCTTGACTGCGGCCCAGGCGTCGTACTTGGCGCGGCCCACCATGTCGGTGAATCCGGGGCGCTTGCCCTCCACATCGCCTTCGCTCGACTGCTTGTAGAGCGAGTAGATTTTCAGTAGCGTCATGTTGTCGGGCTTTTCCGGCAACTGCTTGCTGGCGGCAATGGCGGCTTCGAACGTGGCTTTGAGCTTGGACATGGCCGTCTCTTTCGTGGGTGAGCGTGGGTGAAAGTCAGAGCTTGACGGGCTCGATGTTACCCAGCATCGTGGCCGCTGCCGTTGCCAGGCCCACCAAGGAGAAACCCGATGCATGAAGGCGAACCCGAGTCGCCCGCCGCAGAGGCATCGCAAGAACCCCATCAAGCGCATGCATCGCACACTCAGCGCATGTCGCGCGTGGACACCGCCTGGCTGCGCATGGACAACGACGTCAACCTGATGATGATCGTGGGCGTGTGGCTGCTCACGCCGGCCATCACTCTGGCCACGCTGCGTGAACGCATCAACGACAAGCTACTGAAGTACGACCGCTTCCACCAAAAAGCGGTGGCCGACGCCATGGGTGCCAATTGGGTCAACGACGATGACTTTGACATCCAGCGCCATGTCATCAAGGCCACGCTGGAACCCCACGCCGGTGAAAGCGAACGCCACGCCTTGCAACGCCTGTGCGGCGACCTGGCCACGACGCCGCTGGACCGACGCCGGCCGCTATGGCAGTTTCATCTCATCGACGACTATGAAGGTGGCAGCGCGCTGGTCGCGCGCATCCACCATTGCATTGGAGACGGCATCTCGCTCATCAGCGTCATGCTCAGCATCACCGACGGTGGCAACGACCCGCCCAGGCGCCGTCGCAAGCTCAAGCCTGATGACGACGGTGAATCTGACTGGCTGAGTGACGCCGTGCTCAAACCCTTTACTGACCTGGCTGTGAAGGCCATTGGCATGTACGGCTCAGGCGTGGGCAAGAGCATGGAAGTGCTGTCCCACCCTTCGCAGTTGATGGGTGGCCTGGACATGGCGCGCACAGGCCTCAAAGTCGTCAACGACGTGGCCGCGCTGGCCATCATGCCCGACGATTCGCCCACCCTGCTCAAGGGCAAGCCCATGGGCAAGAAGGTGGTGGCCTGGAGCGAGCCGATGTCGCTGGACGCCGTCAAGACCATAGGCAAAGGTCTGGGCTGCACAGTCAATGATGTGCTGCTGTCTTGCGTGGCCGGCGCCATCGGCGCCTACCTGCAAGCGCAAGGCCAAGACCCCGCTGGCAAAGAGATCCGCGCCATGGTGCCGGTGAACTTGCGCCCGCTGGACCAGGCCTGGAAGCTGGGCAACCGCTTTGGCCTGGCGCCGCTGGTGCTGCCGGTGGGCATCGCCAACCCCATCGAACGTGTCTATGCCGTGCACAGTCGCATGAACGACATGAAGGGCAGCTACCAGCCGCTGCTGGCGTTTGCAGTCCTCAGCGTCAGCGGCCACTTCATCAAGCCCGTGCAAGACGCCGTGCTGGGCCTGTTTGCCAAGAAGGCCACGGCGGTGATGACCAATGTGCCGGGGCCTGCCGTGCCATTGATGTTTTGCGGCAGCACGCTGCGCCAGAACATGTTCTGGGTGCCGGCGTCGGGCGACATCGGCGTCGGCGTGTCCATACTCAGCTACGGCGGCGGGGTGCAGTTTGGCTTGATCACCGACAAGAAACTGTGCCCCGAACCGCAGGCCATCATCGACCGCTTTGAGCCCGAGTTCGACAAGCTCTTGCTGCTGGGCATGATGCTGCCTTGGGCCGGGCAGGACGCGGCTTGATTCACCGTTCTCAGCCTCATTTCCAACCTCATTTCCAACCTCACTTCAAACCTATATTCAGGAGCACACCACATGGCCGTTAGCATCGAGATCGACCTGGGCTACGAATTCACCGTCAAGGCCGGCGTTGACGAAGTCTTTGACCTGGTGTCCGACGTGCCCACCTCGGTCAGCTTTTTTCCCAAGGTGGACAAGCTCACTGACCTGGGCAAAGGCGTCTACCGCTGGGAGATGGAAAAGGTCGGCACAGCGCAGATCAACATCCAGACCGTCTACGCCAGCAAGTACACGGTGGACCGCAAGAAGGGCAGCGTCATCTGGACGCCCGTGAAGGGCGAAGGCAATGCACTGGTGGGTGGCAGCTGGAAAGTGGCGGCAGCCAAAAAAGGCACGGCACTGGAATTGAAGATTGCCGGCACCGTGCAGGTGCCGCTGCCAGGGCTGATGAAGATGGTGGTGGTGCCGGTGGTCAAGGGCGAGTTTGAAAAGCTGGTGGAGAAGTACATCGACAACCTGATTAAGAAATTCGGCGGCGAGGTCTGACTGCAACAGCTAGGCCCGCCGCCGATGTGCCGCAGCCCGGGCAAGGCTAGTGCGGTTCCCTTGCCTTCGAACGCCCGGGGCTAAGCTTTCACGTCACCAAACAAACGGCTTGAAGCCGCAGGAGTGAGCTATGAGATTCTTCACCCGACAATGGCCGGCCAGTGTGCCCGCCGCCGCCACCGCCATGGCCAGACGCAACTGGCTCAAGTCGCTGCTGCTCGTTGCTGCTGCCGCCACGGCAGTGCTGCCCGGCTTGGGCCGGGCCCATGACGGCGGCGACGGCCGCGACCGCGACGACAGCCGCTGGGTGGGCACCTGGAGCGCCAGCCCGCAATACCTGGAGCCGCCGTTCGCTGCGCCCAACCCGAGCAGCCTGAACGGGCAGACAGTGCGCCAGATCATCCGCACCAGTGTGGGCGGCAACCAGGTCCGCATCCGCCTGAGTAACGAGTTTGGCAGCACACCGCTGACCGTGGGCGCGGTGACGGTGGCACGCCACGCAGCGGGTGCTGCGGTGGTGGCGGGGTCCAGCCGCACGGTGACGTTTTCTGGCCGTGCCGCTTTCACGATTCCTGCAGGCGCGCCGGCCTTGAGTGACGCCATCGACTTTGACGTGCCCGCCCTGGGCGACCTGGCCATCAGCATCTTTTTGCCACAAGCCACCACGGCCAGCACCGTGCATGCGCTGGGTCTGGCTACGACCTTTATTTCGCACCCCGGCGACTACGCCGACGCGGTGGTCATGCCCACCGCCGCTACGGCGTCTTCGTGGTACTTCCTCAGTGCCGTCAGCACACGCGCCGACAAGCGCAGTGCGGCCATCGTGGCGCTGGGCGACTCCATCACCGACGGTTTTGCCTCCACGCCCAACACCAACCGCCGCTGGCCCAACTTGCTGGCCGCGCGCTTGCAAGCGCGTGCCGACACCCGCCACGTGGCGGTGTTGAACCAGGGCATCAGCGGCAACCGCACGCTGTTTGACTTGATTGGCCCCAATGCGCTGGCGCGGCTGGACCGCGACGTGCTGGGCGCCAACGGCGCGCGCTGGGTGATCTTGCTTGAAGGCATCAACAACATCGGCATTCCGGGTGCTTTTGGGCTAACTGGCCAACAGGTGAGTGCCGACGACATCATTGCCGGACACAAACAGATCATCGCGCGGGCCCACGAGCGTGGCCTGAAGATTTACGGCGCCACGCTCACGCCCTTTGAAGGCACCATCTTCCCGGGCTACTTCAGCGCCGCCGGCGAAGCCAAGCGCCAGGCCGTGAACGCCTGGATACGCAACAGCCGCGCCTTTGACGCCGTGATTGATTTCGACAAGGCCATCCGCGACCCGGCCCACCCGGCGCGCATGCTCCCTGCCTACGACAGCGGCGACCACTTGCACCCCAACGACGCGGGCTATCAGGCCATGGCCAGCTACATCGATCTGCGCTTGTTCAAGGGCGACGACGACTGAGTTTTTGCGGCGGCAGGTGGCCTGGGCGGACTTCGCGGCCCGCCATTCCCAGCGACGTGAGGCAAGACCCCGTGGTTTCCCGGGGTGGCCCGCAGTCGTGGCAGAGTCAGGCCCTGCGCGATGTCTGCGCCAGCAGGAGCAACCATGACACGATTGACTTTGAACCGCCACAGCCTGGCTATGGCTCTGGCAGCTGCCGCCGCCGCTGCCCTTGTCGCCAGCAGCTTGCCGCTGCACGCCGCTACGCCCAAAGACACGTTGGTGGTGGCGTTGGCCTTTGACGACATCATCAGCCTCGACCCCGCTGAAGCCTTTGAGATTTCAGCCGGCGAGTTGATGGGCAATGGCTACGACCGTTTGATTCGCTACGACGTCAGCGACCCCAGCAAGCTGGTGGCCGACCTGGCCAAGAGCTGGAGTGTCAGTGCCGACGGCAAGACCTACAGCTTCGAGTTGAAGCCAGGCCTGAAATTCGCCAGTGGCAACGCCATCACGGCCGAAGATGTGGTCTTCAGCTTGCAGCGTGCAGTGCTGCTGGACAAGACGCCGGCCTTCATCCTGACGCAGTTTGGTTTGAGCAAGGACAACGTCAAGGACAAGCTCAAACAGACCGGACCATTGACGCTGACGCTGGAGACCGACAAGGCCTACGCGCCCACGCTGGTCTACAACTGCCTAACGGCCAATGTGGCAGGCGTCGTCGACAAGAA
>JANNEX010000423.1:0-2212 GCA_031379155.1 Rubrivivax sp. | reverse complement strand
CCCAGCCCTTTGAGGGCCTGCGCCGGTGCCAGTTGTTCGGCCTGGCGTGCCGGCCACCAACCACCGACCACGGCCGAAGCCACACCTAGCGCGCCAAAGCCCAGCGCAGCCCAAGCGCCCCATTGCAGCGGTGGTGTGATGCCGGGAAAATAGCCACCGCCCAGGTCACCCGCCAGCAGCCGTAATGCGGCGGCAGCCAGGCCGGTGCCTAACAACAGACCGAGTGCGCTGCCGACAGCGCCGAGCAAGGCGCATTCGATCAACACCCAAAGGCGCCGCTCGTGCGCGGCCAGGCCCAGTACGCCCAGCAAGGCAAAGGTGGGCGTGCGCTGCGCGACTGATAAAGAGACCACCGAAAAGACCAGGAAGGCGCCGACAAACAGCGCCACCAAAGCCAGCACCGTGAGGTTGACCCGGTAGGCGCGCGACAAGTTGGACAGCTGCTGTTCTGCGTCCCCCGCAGGCAGTGCAGTTACGCCGTTGGGCAGGGCCAGACGTTGCACCAGCGCGGTCACTTCGGTGTTGGCAGCCAGGCGCAGGTCGATGCGCGACAACTTGCCCAGCGCCGCAAAGTGCTGCTGCGCGCCTGCGAGGTCCATCACCACCAGCGCGGTGCCGCCGGTGGCCACGCTGCCGGCGTTGCGCAACTGAACATAGCCAGGGCCTGATTGCAGCGACAGGGCCTGCGCGTCGCCCGGCTTCAAGGCTTGCTTGGCGGCCGCGTTGAGGAAGGCCGCGTCGGGGTCCAGGAAGACCAGGCGGTCTTCGCCGGGTGCGGGCTTGGGCAGCAACGCGGGCGCCAGCGGCGCGGCCAGCAGGCTGTCAATGCCCAACACACGCACGGCCACACGCTGGCCGTCGGCGCTGCGCCCGTAGGTGTCGATCTCAAGCACCGGGCTCGCGATTTGCACGGCAGGGTCGGCAGCCACGCGTTCGAACAGCGCGTCGTCAAACAGGCGGCCGCGCAACGTCAGGTCGGGCTCGCCATTGGCAGCGCGCACCGCGGACGAAAATTCGGCCAATGCCGAGGTGTTGATAAGGTGCACCGAATAGGCCAGCGCCACGCCCAGCGCCACCGCCAACAAGGCCGCGCCGTGGCGCCAGGGGTGGGCGCGCCATTCGCTGGCCAGCAGCAGGCGAAGCAGGGCCGCATTCATGCGCTGGCCGGTTGCATACCGCTGGGTATTGCGCTGGCCACTCCGCAGGCCACTCCGCTGGGTGTGAGTCGCAGCACACGGTCTGCTGCCGCTGCCGCCGCCACCGAATGCGTGACCAGCAAACAGGCCGCGCCTGCGCCTTGCACTTGTTGGCGCAACAAGGCCATGACCTTGGCCGCCGTGTCGGGGTCGAGGTTGCCGGTGGGCTCATCGGCCAGGATCAGCCCTGGCGCATGCACCACCGCGCGTGCAATGGCCACACGCTGCAACTGCCCGCCCGAGAGCTGCGCCGGGTGGCGCGCACCCAGCCCGCCCAGACCTACGGCGTGCAGCACTTCGTCCACCCGCGCGGCGTCCAGCCGGCCCAGCAAGCGCAAAGGCAGGCCCACGTTGTCCGCCACGCTCAGGTGCGGCAGCACATGAAAAGCCTGGAAGACAAAGCCCAGGTGCGCTCGGCGCAGCCGCGCTCGCGCGGCGTCGTCCAGCGCCGACAAAGCGCTGCCTTCAATCAGCACCTGGCCGCTGTCAGCCTCATCAAGACCGGCGATGCAATTGAGCAGTGTCGACTTGCCCACGCCCGATTCACCCAGCAGGGCGACGAACTCACCGCGTTGCAGCGTCAGCGATACATCGTGAAAAACCGGCGTGCTGCCAAAGCGCTTGCTCAGTGAAAGAAGTTGCAGCATGAATGGCGCGATGATGCCGCAGCCTGCGTGCTATCGTTTCTTTAACCTTCAGCCCGCAGGCAAAGCACCATGGCATACAGCATCGATCTTTCCGGCCGCGTGGCCTTTGTCACCGGCGCTTCCAGCGGGCTGGGTGCGCAGTTTGCCAAGACCCTGGCGGCAGCCGGCGCCGGTGTGGTGCTGGCAGCGCGGCGCATCGAGCGCTTGAAGTCGCTGCGCGCAGAAATTGAAAGCGAAGGCGGCGACGCCCACGTGGTGGAGCTGGACGTGACCGACCATGACAGCATCCGCGCCGCCGTGGCGCATGCCGAAACCGAGATGGGCGTGATTGACATCCTGGTCAACAACTCGGGCGTGGGCAGCACGCAA
>JANNEX010000402.1:0-3290 GCA_031379155.1 Rubrivivax sp. | reverse complement strand
ATCGTGGTGTTGCGCGGCGCCGTGCTGCTGCATTCGGTGGCTGCGGTGGCGCTGATTGCCGCCACCATCATGCATGTCTACGCCGCCATCTGGGTCAAGGGCACGGTGCGTGCCATGACACGCGGCACGGTCAGCGAAGGCTGGGCCAAGGCCAACCACCCGCTGTGGCATGAAGAGATGCGCAAGAAGGGTTGAGCGGATCAGTCAGATCACGCTCAGTTTAGAAGTTAGGCATGGGCGCCACAGTGGCGCCCATGTTCTTTGAAGGAAACGTTTGATGGCTACCAGCGCCACCGTGCGCGTCATGTCCGCGGAAGAAATCGCTGCCCGTGCCGGTGGCGAAACGCCGTATTTCCACTGGCCGCAGCGCAGCACCGTGTTCGCCGAACGCCAGATGCGTTTGCAGCAGTTGTCGCGCGGCCACGCCATGGGCGACTTCCTGGCCTTCATGGCCGATGTGGCGCGCGCGCAGCAGGCGCGGCTGAATGCCATGCCGGCCATCCCCATCGCCGACGCGCCAGCGCTGGACCAGGCCGCCCAGCGTGGCCTGCCGCCCTTGTCCGCCGCCGATTGGCCACGCGACCCGGCCTGGCACGGCGTGCTGCGCGCGTTGGTAGCTGATGTGCAAACCAACGCTCCCGCCGGCGCCAAGCCCGCGCTGGAGCGCCTGGCCGCCGCCGACGATGTGTTCCTGGAACGCCAGGCCGACGCCTTGCTCAACGGCGTCATGGCCGGTGTTGACCTGGCCTGCGCGCCGCTGGTGGCGGCGGCCCTGCAAGTCACCTGGACGCATCTGGTGCTGGAGGTGCAAGCCCACCACAGCGCCAAAGGTCAACCCTTCGGTCGCACCGACGACGAAGCACTGTGCCCCTGTTGCGGCAGCAAGCCCACGGCCAGCATCACCCACACTTCGGGCGAGTCACTGGGCCAGCGCTACTTGCACTGTTCGCTGTGCAGCATGCAGTGGCACATGGTGCGCATCAAATGCAGCCACTGCCTGTCCACCAAGAGCCTGGCCTACCAGTCGCTGGATGCCGGGCAGGACGACGAAGAAGGCAGCTCGCGCCGGGCCGCTCAAGCGTCCATCCAGGCCGAGACCTGCGATGATTGCGGCCACTACCTCAAGATCATGCACACCGACCGCGACCCCTTCGTCGACCCAGCGGCTGACGACCTGGCCAGCCTGACGCTGGACCTGTTGGTCAGCGAGGGTGGCAAGACTCGCCACGGTGTAAATCTGATGCTGCTGTTTGGCGAGCCTGAACCACCGCCCGACCCGGCTTCAACGTGATGCAGCGGCCCCCCGAATCCGTCGTTGACGGTTCCAAGGCCAGCCAAAAAGCTCAGCCCAAGGACCTGCCTTCCATTGACCGCCTGCTGCGGGACGTCGGCGTGGCCGCGCTGGTGGCCGAACATGGGCACACGCTGGTGGCCAGCCAAGCGCGTGCCTTGCTCGATGGGTTGCGAACTCAAGCCTTGGCCGGCGGCTTGGCCATGGCCGATGTGGCGCCGCCTGCACTGCAAGCGGCGCTGGCCCAGCGCGTGATGGAAAGACTGGCGCCGCGCCTGCGCCGCGTCTTCAACCTCACCGGCACCGTCATCCACACCAACCTGGGCCGCGCCTTGCTGGCCGACAGCGCCATGCAGCAAGTGCTGGGCTTGATGACAGCGCCCAACAACCTGGAATACGACTTGGCCAGTGGCGGCCGTGGCGACCGTGACAGCATCGTCGAAGAACTGCTGTGCACGCTGACGGGGGCCGAGGCCGCCACAGTCGTCAACAACAACGCCGCTGCCGTGCTGCTGAGCATTGCTGCACTGGCGCGGGGCCAAGAGGTCATCGTCTCGCGCGGCGAACTGGTGGAAATTGGCGGCGCCTTTCGTTTGCCCGACGTGATGAGCAGCGCGGGTGCCACGCTGGTCGAAGTGGGTACCACCAACCGCACGCATGCGCACGACTATGAAAGTGCCATCACGCCGCGCACCGCGCTGCTCATGAAGATCCACACCAGCAACTACGCCGTGCAGGGCTTCACGGCTGCAGTGGACGAAGCCGAGCTGGCCACCATCGCACACGCCAAAGGCCTGCCGCTGGCCAGCGACTTGGGCGCGGGCTCACTCATAGACCTTGCCGCTTATGGCTTGCCGCGCGAGCCATTGCCACAAGACAAGCTGGCCGCCGGCTGCGACATCGTCACTTTCAGCGGCGACAAGCTCATGGGTGGGCCGCAGGCCGGCATCATCGTGGGCAGCCGGGCTGCTGTGGCGCGTGTGCGCAGTTTGCCCATGAAGCGTGCGCTGCGCATCAGCAAGCTGCCACTGGCCGCGCTGGAAGCTACCTTGCGGCTCTACCTTCGGCCCGAGCGCTTGGCGCAAGACCTGCCCACGCTGCGACTGCTGACAAGGCCTGCGGCTGCCATCCGCGCCTTGGCGCACATGCTGCTGGCTGATGTGCAAGCGGCGGTGGAGCCACGCTTTGGGGTCTGCGTGCTTGAACTCATGGGCCAGATCGGCTCTGGCTCTTTGCCCGTCGAACGTTTGCCCTCGGCCGGGTTGGCGATTGCGCCGCTGCACAAGCAGGGTTCTGGCCGCGCACTTGAAGAGTTAGGCCGTGCGCTGCGTTCGCTGCCACTGCCGGTGATTGGCCGGGTCTGTGAAAACCGCCTGCTGCTGGACTTGCGCTGCTTGGAAGACGCGGCGCCGTTCACCGCACAGCTCGCATTGCTCAAGGATGCGTTGAAGTGATGGTCGACAAATGATTGTCGGAACATGATCGTAGCAACATGATTGTCGGAACAGCCGGCCACATCGACCACGGCAAGACCACGCTGGTGCGTGCGCTGACGGGTGTCGACACCGACCGCCTGCCCGAAGAGAAGAAACGCGGCATCAGCATCGAGCTGGGTTATGCGTTTTTAGACAGCGGCGATCAGCGCATAGGCTTCATCGACGTGCCCGGCCATGAGCGCCTTGTGCACACCATGCTGGCGGGCGCCACCGGCATTGACTACGCGCTGCTGCTGGTGGCCGCCGACGACGGTGTCATGCCACAAACGCGCGAACATCTGGCCGTGCTGTCGCTGCTGGGCCTACAGCGCGGCGCTGTGGTGGTGACCAAGGCCGACCGTGCCGAGCCCGCGCGCGTGCAAGCGGTGTGCGACGAAGCGGCAGCGTTGGTGCAGGGCACGGCGCTGAGCGGCGCGCCGGTGTTGCCCGTGTCGGCCCACACGGGCCAGGGCCTGGACGCTTTGCACTCGCTCTTGCGTGACGCTGCCCAGCTCAGCGCACGC
>JANNEX010000396.1:0-7699 GCA_031379155.1 Rubrivivax sp. | reverse complement strand
TGCATAACCACCATTTTCATCGGCCTCCAATTGCCGCGCAAAGCGGCTGAAGGTGGCCGCTGAGCCCAGCAGCCCCGGGCAGATAAAGTCAAACAGCGACCACAAATCGCCCAGGCGGTTTTCCACTGGCGTGCCCGTCAGCGCAAAACGCACACGGCTGTGCAGCGCCTTGACATTGCGCGTTTGTTGCGCGCCAGGATTCTTGATGGCCTGTGCTTCGTCCAGCACCAGCACTGACCAGCGCTGCTGCTTCAGCCAGGGCCAGCGCGCCACGCTGGCGTAGCTGGTCAGCACCACATCAGCAGCCGCCAGTTGCTGCTTGCTCAGCAGCGCCAAAGTCTTGGCAGGCGCCGCCGATGGGTGGGCGATGAGCAGGCGCAGATGCGGCGCAAAACGCGCCATCTCGGCCTGCCAGTTGGCGATCAGCGAAGCCGGCACCACCAGTAGGTGCGGGCCGGCGTCGCCCTCGCGTTTGGCCAGGGTCAGCAGGCCCAGCACCTGCACGGTTTTGCCCAGGCCCATGTCGTCGGCCAGGCAGCCGCCCAGGCCCAGGCGGCTCAGCGTCCACAGCCAGCGCACGCCCATGGCCTGGTAGGGGCGCAACTGCGCTTGCAGCTCTGGGTTGGGGTCGGGGCCTTCATGGGCGTCGTGCAATTGCGCCAAAGTCTGGCGCAACCACTGGCCGGGCAACACCTGCGACCACTCGGCCGTGGCCTGCTCTGGCGCGTCAGTGGCCAGCTTGCCCAAGCGCGCACCGGCCAGCAAGCGCATGCCGTCGAAGAAGGACAAGCCATCTTCGCTGGCCGAGCGCTGCACCTCTTTCCAGTGCGCCAGCACGGCCCCCAGCTTGTCGCGGTCAAGCTCGATCCAGCGGCCCTTGAGGCGCACCAGCCCGTCGCCAGAGGCCAGCAGTTGCTGCCATTCCTGTGCCGACAGCGTCTGGCCGTCCAGCGACAGCTCAACACGAAAGTCGAGCAGCGTTTGCAGCCCCAGCCCAGCGGCTTTTTCGCCCACATGCACCTGCACTTGCGGGCGCGGCGGCTGTCGTGGCTTCCACCAGTCGGGGATGCGCACCACGAGTCCCGCCGATTCCAGTGCCGGGATGTCGCGCAAAAACTGGTGCGCCTGCGCTGGCGACCAGGCCAGCGGGTGAAAAACGTCGCCCGCATCCACCAGTGTGCGCAGCCAGGGGCATTGTTCGGCCGCAGTGTGCACAGGCAGCAAGAGCTTGAGCAGCATCTCGCGGTTCTGGTCACCAACCTGCGCGGCAACCTGCACGCCGGCATGGGCTTGCAAAGCGCGCCCCAGCGGCTGGTGCTGCACCCGCGCGTCGCGCGCCACATGCGTGGCATAGGTGGCCATGAAGGCAAAAGGCGCACGCTCGTCGTTCTTGTTTTCAGCCAGATGGAAACAGACGCGGCCGACCAGATTCCAGCTGGCGTGTTGGCTGAGCAGCCAGGCTTTGACCTTGCCGCCGGTTTCTTCAGCTTCTTCGCTCTGCACGGCGGCGATGGCTTGGCGCGCGGCCACCAGCAGGTCTTGCCACAGCGCCTGCAAAAGCGCCAGGTCCAGGTATTCGGCGCCAGTGAGTGGCGGTACTGCAGCAGCCAGAGCTTCGAGTTCAGGCGGCGGCGCGGGCAAATCCAGCGTGGCCCACTGTTCGGCGAGTTGCGGCGTGGCCGTCAAGCGCGCCATGAACAAGTGCGCAAGCTCGCGCCCAAAGGCCAGTGAGGCCGGCAGCGCAATGCCCAGTTCAGCCGCGCCCAGGTGCAGAAGGCCAGGGCCGGCGCCGCGTGCAAAGGCGGCGCGGATACGTTCGGCTGCGGCTGGCGGCAGCGCGTCGACTTCGCTGCTAGGCTCTTCCAGATAGAGCCGGCCGGCCGGCGACAGTGCCAGCTCCATGGCCTGACCCGCGCCGTGCGGCCAGGAATTGATGCGTCGACCCATGGGTGCTGCCATGGGCTGCGATTGTCAGCCGGGCTTTGACCTCGTCCGCCGTGCCGACCATGACTTCAGCGCCTGGCTTCGGGTTTGCACCGAGCCGACGACCGCTGCGTGGGGCTTGCAATGAAGCGAGTTGTCCAACTTCGAAAGCCCCACCCATGCAACGCCGTCTTCTCGCACTGCTTATTGCGAATGCCGCCGCCGTTTTGTGCAGCCCGCTCGCTCTTGCCCAAGCCGGCAAAGACTTCAAAATCGCCCTCGTGGCCAGCAAGACCGGCCCGCTGGAGGCCTACGCCAAGCAGACCATCGTCGGCTTCAACCTGGGCCTGCAATACGCCACTGGCGGCACCATGACCGTGGCCGGGCGCAAACTGGTGGTGATTGAAAAAGACGACCAGGGCAAGCCCGACGTGGGCAAGGCCGCGTTGGCCGCCGCGTATGCCGACGACAAGGTTGACATCGCCGTCGGCCCCACCGCGTCGCCCGTCGCACTGGCCATGTTGCCGGTGGCCGAAGAGTACAAGCGCATCCTGCTGGTGGAACCTGCTGTGGCCGACAGCATCACTGGCGACAAGTGGAACAAGTACATCTTTCGCACCGCGCGCAATTCGTCGCAGGACGCAGCGGCCAACGCGGCGGCCTTTGACAAACCCGGCACTTTCGTCGCCACGCTGGCGGTGGACAACGCCTTCGGCCGCGACGGCGTCAAGGCGGCCAAGGACTTCATCAAACACGCCAAGATCGTGCACGAGGAATACCTGCCCGCAGGCACCACCGATTTCACTGCCGGCTTGCAGCGCATCGTCGACAAACTCAAAGACCAGCCGGGCAAGAAGTACATCTCGGTGGGCTGGTCAGGCGCGCCGACGCCGTTTTCCAAGATCGCTGACCTTGAGCTGAAAAAGCGCTACGGCATAGAGCTGGCCACCGGCGGCAACATCCTGCCCGCCATGGTGGCCTACAAGCAGTTTGAGGGCATGGAAGGCGCGCTGTACTACTACTTCGGCATCCCCAAGAACAAGGTCAACGAATGGCTGGTGGCCAACCACTACAGCCAGTTCAAGGCGCCGCCTGATTTTTTCACCGCCGGTGGCATGAGTGCGGCCATTGCGGTGGTCGAAGCGCTGAAAAAGACCAAGGGCGACAGCAGCACCGACAAGCTGATGGCCGCCATGGAAGGCATGAGCTTCGAGACGCCCAAGGGCACCATGACCTTTCGCAAAGAAGACCACCAGGCGATGCAGGACATGTTTCACTTTCGCATCAAGAACGACCCGGCTTTTGCCTGGGGCGTGCCTGAACTGGTGCGAGTGATCAAGGCTGAAGAATTGCAAATCCCCATCCGCAACAAACGCTGAATTCCTTGCCCTCTCGGTACCGGAAGAGGGTCGCGCGTCATGCTTGAAACGCAAGGCCTAACGATCAAGTTTGGTGGCCACGTGGCGGTGGACCATGTCTCGTGCCGCTTTGAGGCCGGCACATTGACTTCCATCGTCGGCCCCAACGGCGCGGGCAAGACGACCTACTTCAACCTTATCTCGGGCCAGTTGCCGGCCAGCGAAGGGCGCGTGTTGCTGGGCGGCGAAGACATCACGCGCTTGCCCGCAGCCGTGCGCACGCAGCGTGGCCTGGGCCGCGCTTTTCAGTTGACGCAACTGTTCCCGAATTTGAGCGTGCATGAAAACCTGCGTTTGGCCATCCAGGCACGCCAGGCCGGGCGCGGGCAAGGCGCGCTGGACATGTGGCGCGTGTGGTCGGACAGGCGCGAATGGCTCGAAGAAGCGCAGCAGCTCTTGCAGCAAGTGTCGCTGGATGAAAAGGCGGGAGCCGTGGCCAGCAGCCTGCCGCACGGCGACCAGCGCAAGCTGGAAGTGGCCATGCTGATGGCCTTGCAGCCCAAGGTTTTCATGTTTGACGAGCCTACGGCGGGCATGGGTGTGGACGAGGTGCCGGTGGTGCTGGACCTCATCCGCCGTTTGAAGCAACGCAAGGACATCGTGATCTTGCTCGTCGAACACAAGATGGACGTGGTGCGTGAACTCTCTGACCGCATCATCGTGCTGCACAACGGCCAACTGGTGGCCGATGGTGAACCGTCCGAAGTCATCGCTTCACCCGTGGTGCAGCAGGCCTATCTGGGCTTGGCGGCCGAGGAGCCGGCGTGACCGCGTTGCTGCAACTCAGCGGTGTGCACACGCACATTGGCGCCTACCACATCCTGCACGGCGTGGACCTGGTGGTGCCGCAGGGCGAAGTCACGCTGCTGCTGGGCCGCAATGGCGCCGGCAAGACGACCACGCTGCGCACCATCATGGGTTTGTGGAAGGCTTCGCAAGGTGATGTGCTGCTGCAAGGCCGATCCATCAAGGGCCTGCCCACGCCCGACATCGCCGGGCAGGGCGTGGCCTATGTGCCCGAAAACATGGGCATCTTCACCGACCTGACGGTGAAAGAAAACATGCTGCTGGCGGCACGCGCCGCGCGCCATGAAGGCGAGTTGGACCGTGCACGCCTGGCGTGGATCTTTGGCCTGTTCCCGGCGCTGCAAAAGTTCTGGCTTTATCCTGCGGGCAAGCTGAGCGGCGGGCAAAAGCAGATGCTGGCCGTGGCGCGTGCCATCTGCGAGCCACGCTCGCTCATCCTCATCGACGAGCCGAGTAAAGGCCTGGCGCCGTCCATCGTGCAAAACCTCATCAGCGCGCTGCGCGAATTGAAAGCCCAGCAAACGACCATCCTGCTGGTCGAGCAGAACTTCATGATGGCGCAGGCCCTGGGCGACAGCGTGGCGGTGATGGATAACGGCCAAGTGGTGCATGCTGGCACGATGGCAGAGCTGGCCGCAGACAGCGCTTTGCAGCAGCGCTTGCTGGGCCTTTCACTGGCGGCGCACGCATGACACAGCCCATGACCCCGCCGATGACACAGACCAGCGCCATCCCCAAGGCTGACTTCGACTGGAAGCCGCTGTGGCTGCTGGCCGGCGTCATGCTGGCCGCCGTGCCCGCCGTTGGCAGCGCCAGCACCTGGCTGACGCTGACGGTGGCCGGCTTGGCCATGGGCTGCATCGTCTTTGTCATCGCTTCGGGCCTGACTTTGGTGTTTGGCTTGATGGACGTGCTCAACTTCGGCCACGGTGTCTTCATCGCTCTGGGCGCTTTCGTCGCCACCACCGTGATGGGCGGCCTGGCCGCGTTTTCAGACCAAGGCGGCTGGCAAAGCCTAACGACCATGTTCCTGGCCATGCTGGCCGCCATGGTGGTGGCCGGCGCGCTGGGCTGGGCTTTTGAGCGTGTCATCGTGCGCCCGGTGTATGGCCTGCACCTGAAGCAGATCCTCATCACCATGGGCGGCATGATCGTCGGTGAAGAGATGATCAAGCTGCTGTGGGGTCCGCAGCAAATTGCCCTGCCGCCGCCCGAGTTGCTGCGCGGTTCGTTCTTGCTGGGCGACGCAGCGATAGAGAAGTTTCGTCTGCTGGCCTCGGCCATTGGCCTGCTGGTGTTTGGCGCCTTGGCCTACACGTTGGCGCGCACCAAGATCGGCCTGCTCATCCGCGCCGGCGTGCAAGACCGTGAGATGGTGGAAGCGCTGGGCTACCGCATCAGCCGCCTGTTTGTGGGCGTGTTTGTGGCGGGCTCGGCCTTGGCCGGACTGGGCGGTGTGCTGTGGGGGCTGTACCAGCAAAGTGTGTCGCCACAGATTGGCGGCCAGGTGACGGTGCTGCTCTTCATCGTCATCATCATTGGCGGCTTGGGCAGCACGCTGGGCTGTTTTGTCGGCGCGCTGCTGGTCGGCTTGATGGCCAACTACACCGGTTTTTTGGCGCCCAAGGTGGCGCTGTTTTCCAACATCGGGCTCATGGTGTTGATCTTGCTGTGGCGGCCGCAAGGGCTGTATCCGGTGAAGTCATGAAACCACCCCCTACGGCCTTCGGCCGCGCCCTCAAGGGGGCAACGCCAGCGGCCCGGCCAAGCCGGTTCCGCGGCCTTCGCTTGGAGGCCACTGCGCAATGATGAGCCGCCTACTTTCACACGACCTGCCGCGCAACCGTTGGCTAACGCTGATGTTGCTGGCCATCGTGATCGGTCTGGTGCTGGCGCCCTTCCTCTTCCCTGGCGCCAAGGCCTTGTCGGTGGCAGCCAAGATGCTGGTCTTCATCCTGCTGGTGGCCAGCTTTGATTTACTGCTGGGCTACACCGGCATAGTCAGCTTTGCGCACACCATGTTCTTTGGCATTGGCGCTTATGGGGTGGCCATAACCAGCACAAAGCTGGGGCCGGGCTTTGGCGCGGTGCTGCTGGGCACCTTGCTGGCGCTGTTCGTGTCGCTGCTGCTGTCGCTGTTGATAGGCCTGTTTTCGCTGCGTGTGAAGGCTATCTTCTTTGCCATGATCACGCTGGCCGTGGCCACCGCTTTTCAAACCCTGGCCTCGCAGTTGTCGGATTTCACGGGCGGTGAAGATGGCTTGAGCTTCAAGAACCCCGAGGTGCTGAGCCCGGCCTTTGAGCTGCTGGAGACACCGCTGCTGGGTGTGGCCATCGACGGCAAAGTCCTTACCTACTACCTGCTCTTCGTGGCCGTGCTGCTGCTCTTTTTGGCCCTGCTGCGCATCGTCAATTCGCCCTTCGGGCGCGTGCTGCAAGCCATACGAGAAAACGACTTTCGCGCCGAGGCCATAGGCTTTCGCACCGTCGTCTACCGCGCCCTGAGCAACGTGCTGTCTGCCCTGTTTGCCACGGCGGCCGGTGCACTGCTGGCGCTGTGGCTGCGCTACGTGGGGCCTGACACCACGCTGAGCTTTGAGATCATGCTCGACATCTTGCTCATCGTCGTCATTGGCGGCATGGGCACGATGTACGGCGCGGTGGTGGGCGCCGCACTCTTTGTGCTGGCGCAGAACTACTTGCAGGACTTGCTGAAGTGGGCCGGCAGCGCTTTTGAAGGTGTGCCCGTGCTGGGCGCGGTGCTCACGCCTGACCGCTGGCTGCTCTGGCTGGGCTTGCTGTTTGTGCTGGCGGTGTATCACTTTCCCAGCGGCATCGTGGGCCGCATGCGGGCCCTGAAGCAGGGTGCGCAGCCTTGATCGGCTGGCTCGATTCACACATCCTCAACTGAGGTCTACCCAGGAGATGACGATGAAGAAGTCTTTGAGTTTTCGCGCCTGTGCCGCCACAGCCACATTGGCCGTGCTGTTCATGGGCGCAGCCGTGCAAGCCGCCGCTACCGTGGGCAACACCTTCCCAGCGGGCTTCCCGGTGATCGAAGACGCCTCTTTGGCCAAGCCCGTGATCGGCTTTGGCGCGGCGGGCGTGGTCACGCGCACACCGGTGATCTTTTTGCACGGCAACAACGACACGCCTTTTGCCACCGCCTGCAACCCCTATGGCCGCATGCAGGCTTTTGCCCAGTTCCTGGCCGACAACGGCTACAGCACCAGCGAACTCTGGGGCCTGGGCTACCAGGGTGACCAGTGCGACCTGGCCAGTGACCAGACCCGCCGTTCACGCATAGCGCACACCAATCAAGCGAATGTGCCCGACCTGCGGCGTTTTGTGCGCGCAGTGCTGGCCTTCACGGGCGCCAAACAAGTCGACATCGTCGGCCACAGCCTGGGGGTGACGCTGGCGCGCGAATGGATGCGCCAAGACGGCGCCAGCCGCAGCGTGCGCCGCCTGGTGGCCATCGACGGGCCTAACGGCGGCATCATCAACTGCAGCCCGCTGGCCGCCAACTTCTGGCAGTTGCCCGCACTGGG
>JANNEX010000388.1:0-1955 GCA_031379155.1 Rubrivivax sp. | reverse complement strand
ATGGTGGCCATGAAGTCAGCCACCGACAACGCCGGCACCCTGATCGGCGAATTGAAGCTCGTCTACAACAAGAGTCGCCAGGCGTCGATCACCAAGGAATTGAGTGAAATCGTCGGCGGTGCCGCAGCCATTTCCGGCTGAAAAATTTTTCAGATAGAAGGACCGACAAATGTCGCAAGGAAAAATCGTTCAGTGCATCGGCGCCGTGGTCGACGTGGAATTTCCGCGCAACGCCATGCCGCGCATTTACGACGCGCTCAAGCTCGAAGGCACCGCGCTGACGCTGGAAGTGCAGCAGCAGTTGGGTGACGGCGTGGTGCGCACCATTGCGCTGGGTTCGTCTGACGGCCTGCGCCGTGGCCTGATGGTGAAGAACACCGGCGCCGGCATCACCGTGCCAGTGGGCAAGGCCACGCTGGGCCGCATCATGGACGTGCTGGGCAACCCCATCGACGAACGCGGCCCGGTCGACCAGACGCTGACCGCGCCCATCCACCGTAAGGCCCCGGCCTATGACGAGCTCAGCCCTTCACAAGAGTTGCTGGAAACCGGCATCAAGGTGATTGACCTGATCTGCCCATTTGCCAAGGGCGGCAAGGTCGGCCTGTTCGGCGGCGCCGGCGTGGGCAAGACCGTGAACATGATGGAGCTCATCAACAACATCGCTAAGGCGCATTCAGGTCTGTCAGTCTTCGCAGGCGTGGGCGAACGCACGCGCGAGGGCAACGACTTCTATCACGAGATGTCGGACTCCAAGGTCGTCAACCAAGAAGACCTGAGCCAGTCCAAAGTGGCCATGGTTTACGGCCAGATGAATGAGCCCCCGGGTAACCGTCTGCGTGTGGCGCTGACTGGCTTGACGATTGCCGAGAGCTTCCGCGACGAAGGCCGCGACGTGCTGTTTTTCGTCGACAACATCTACCGCTACACACTGGCCGGCACCGAAGTGTCGGCGCTGCTGGGCCGCATGCCTTCAGCCGTGGGCTACCAGCCCACGTTGGCTGAAGAAATGGGCCGCTTGCAAGAGCGCATCACCAGCACCAAGGTGGGCTCTATCACCTCCATCCAGGCCGTGTATGTGCCCGCTGACGACCTGACCGACCCGTCGCCCGCCACCACCTTCGCTCACTTGGATGCGACGGTTGTGCTCAGCCGCGACATCGCTTCTCTGGGCATCTACCCGGCCGTGGACCCGCTGGACAGCAACAGCCGCCAGATCGACCCCAACGTGGTGGGCGAAGAGCACTACACCACCACACGCGCCGTGCAGGCCACGCTGCAGCGCTACAAAGAACTGCGCGACATCATTGCCATTCTTGGCATGGACGAACTCAGCCCCGAAGACAAGCTGGCGGTGGCGCGCGCGCGCAAGATGCAGCGCTTCCTGAGCCAGCCTTTCCACGTCGCTGAAGTCTTCACCGGCAGCCCCGGCAAGTACGTGCCGCTGAAAGAAACCATCCGCGGCTTCAAGATGATTGCTGCTGGCGAATGTGACCACTTGCCCGAGCAAGCGTTCTATATGGTCGGGACTATCGACGAGGCCTTCGAAAAAGCCAAGAAGATTCAATGAGCGGCGCACACGGGCGCCTGGCGTCGTTGCCATGCTCAGCGCACGAGAGTGCGCTTGCGCGTGGCGCCTAGCCAGACACCCGTCTGCTTGCTCATTGAACCTTCTTCAACACGGACTCTCATCATGGCCACCATTCACGTTGACGTTGTCTCTGCCGAAGAAAGCATCTTCAGCGGCGAAGCCAAGTTTGTTGCCCTGCCTGGCGAAAGCGGTGAACTCGGCATCCTGCCGCGCCACACGCCGCTGATCACGCGCATCAAGGCCGGCGCGGTGCGCATTGAGCGTGCCGACAACGGCGAGGAAGAATTTGTCTTCGTCGCTGGCGGCATTCTTGAAGTGCAGCCTGGCACTGTGACCGTGCTGGCCGACACCGCCATCCGTGGCC
>JANNEX010000372.1:0-13407 GCA_031379155.1 Rubrivivax sp. | reverse complement strand
TAAATCACCCGCGTGGCCAGGCGCTTGGCCTGGCCCAGGTTGTGGGTGCTGAAGATGACGGTGGTACCCGCGTCAGCAAAGGCGCCAATGAGGCTTTCAACCTCGCGCTTGCCATGCGGGTCCAGGTTGGCCGTGGGCTCGTCCAGCGCCACCAGGTCAGGCCGCGTGGCCCAGGCGCGGGCCAGCACCAGGCGTTGTTGCTGGCCGCCCGACAAGGCCCGCGCGCTGCGCTGCCCCAGGTTTTGCAGCCCCACGTGCACCAGCGCGTCGTGGCAGCGTGCGGCATGCTCGGCGCGTGGCACGCCGCGCAGCCACAAGCCCAGCAAGACGTTCCACTGCGCGGACACATTGAGCAGGAAGGGCCGCTGAAAGACCATCGCCGTCACAGCAGCGCGGCCTTCGGGCACCAAGGGGTGGCTGCGGCGCTGCCCCTGCGAGCAGGCTTGCAGGCCCAGCAACACACGCAGCAGGCTGGTCTTGCCGCTGCCGTTGCTGCCCACCACGGCCAGCCTTTCGCCGCGCTGCAAAGTCAGCGTGATGTGCTGCAGGGCCTGCACACGGCCAAAGCGCAACGAAGCGTCTTGCAGGCTCACCAGGGCCGTCATGCGGCCGCTTCCTGCTCGGTGGCCGTGAAGCCTTGCAGCAGCAGCACCAGTGCGTTGACCAGGCCCACCACGGCCAGCAACACCAGGCCCAGGGCCAGCGCCAGCGCCAGGTCGCCTTTGCTGGTTTCCAGCGCGATGGCGGTGGTCATGACGCGCGTCAGGCCGTCGATGTTGCCGCCCACGATCATCACCGCGCCCACTTCAGACACGGCGCGGCCAAAGGCCGTGAGCAACACCGTCAGCACACCCAGCCTTTCATGCACCAGCAGCAAGGCGGCCGTGGCCACGTTGCCGGCGCCAAAGGCACGCAGTTGGTCACCGCCTTCGCGCAGTGCGCCCAGCAGCAAACGGCGCGTGAGTGCGGCGATGAGGGGCACGACCAGGATGCTCTGTGCCAGCACCATGGCCGTGGGTGTGAACAGCAGGCCCCAGTCACCCAGTGGGCCGGCGCGCGAGAGCAGCAGATAGACCGTCAAACCCACCACCACCGAAGGCAGCGCCAGCAGCGTGTTGAGCAGCCACACCAGCGCGCGCTGACCCGGGAAGTGCAGCACCGCCAAGGCAGCGCCCAACGCCAGACCCACGGCCGCGCCCAGCACACAGGCCAGGCCGCTGACTTGCAAGGACAAGCCCACGATGTGCAGCAATTGCGCATCGGCAGTGCTGATAAATTGCGCAGCCAGGCGCAGGCTCTCGGTGACGGTTTGCATGGGTGGGCAGGGATTGTCGCTGCGCCGGGTGGGCCAGCGCAGCGGCAGAATCGCGGGCCATGAAAGCCTCACCTCCATGACCGAACTGGGCCCATCGCCACTGGCTGCGGGCGAGCACAACCTGTCGGTGGCGCAAGCGCGTGCGGCCATCTTGTTGGCACTGTCGCCACTGGAAGGTGCGCCACAAACCACACCACTGGCGCAAGCCCTGGGTCGGGTGCTGGCCGCCGATGTGATCTCGCCGCTGGACGTGCCGGCGCACGACAACTCGGCCATGGACGGCTATGCTTTTGACGGCGCCGTGTTGTCGCCCAAGCTGGCGCGCAGCGGCCGCATTGAGCTGCAAGCCGTGGGCAGTGTGATGGCCGGCCAGGCGCTGGCACACGCGGTGGGCCAAGGTCAGTGCCTGCGCATCATGACTGGCGCGGTCCTGCCGCCGGGGCAGGACACGGTGGTGCCGCTGGAACTGTGCAGCATCGATGGCGAACACATCAGCTTTGACGCCATGGCGGTGCGCCGTGGCGACAACCGGCGCATGCGCGGTGAAGACCTGACTTTGGGCCGCCCCGCGCTGCTGGCCGGCCATGTCTTGCGCCCCGCCGATCTGGGTCTGCTGGCCTCGCTGGGGTTGAGCGAAGTCAGCTTGCACCGCCGCTTGCGTGTGGCCTTGTTCTCCAGCGGCGACGAGGTGGTGGCGCCCGGCCAGCCGCTGCCGCCAGGCAGCATCTACGACAGCAACCGCGCCAGCCTGGGCGCAGCCTTGCGGCGATTGGGCGCCGAGGTCATTGACCTGGGGGTCGTGCGTGACGACCCGGCTGAGTTGCGCGCGGTGCTGCAACAAGCGGCAGCCAGCGCCGACGCCATCATCACCAGCGGCGGCGTGAGCGCCGGTGACGCCGACCACACACGCAGCGTGCTTGCCGAACTGGGCCAAGTCGGCTTTTGGAAAGTCGCCATGCGCCCCGGCCGGCCCTTTGCGTTTGGTGCTTTGCAAGCTGGCGAGCGCAAGGCTTGGTTGTTTGCGCTGCCGGGCAACCCGGTGGCGGCGCTGGTCACCTTTTACGTGCTTGCGCGGGATGGGCTGCTGCAATTGGCGGGCGCCCGTCCACAAGCTTTGCCGCTCTTGCGCGTGCGCTCGGTCGCGGCCATTCGCAAGCGGCCGGGTCGCACCGAATATCAGCGCGCCACGGTGGCGCAAGGCGATGATGGCCAGTGGCAGGTCACGCTCTTTGGCAGCCAGGGTGCCGGCATTTTGCGCAGCATGAGCGAGAGCAACGCGCTGGTCGTGCTGCACCACGAACAAGGCTCAGTCGCGGCGGGTGAGATGGTGGACGTGTGGCCGTTTGATGGCCTGGTCTAGTTAGCTTGTCTAGACAAGCCTAGACCGGTGCGTCAAAGTCCAGCCGCTCTGCGCCGGTGTAGCAAAGAAAGCGCTTGTTGGCAGCGCGGCCGAGCAAGGTCATGCCCAGGCGCTGCGCCAGTTGGTGGCCCATGGCGGTGACACCGTTGCGCGACACCAAAATGGGCACGCCGATGCGCGCACCTTTCATCACCATTTCACTCGTCAGCCGCCCCGTGCTGTAGAGCAGCTTGTCGCCGCCCGGCACGGCCTGCATGGCCATCCAGCCGGCGATGGTGTCGACGGCGTTGTGGCGGCCCACGTCTTCGACAAACATCAATTGCTCTTGGCCGCGCCACAGCGCCGTTCCGTGCACCGAGCCGGCCAGGCGGTGCACGCTGTCTTGGTTGCGCATCTGTTCCAGCACATGGTTCAGCGCCGCTTGGCTCAGCCGCGCTTCTTGAGCGCTGGGCAGGGTCATGCCTTGCACCTCGCCCATCAGGTCGCCAAACACCGTGCCCTGGCCACAGCCCGTGGTGACGACGCGGTGTTCGGTCTTCTGCGCCCAGTCGCTGATGCCGGCATGGGTGCGCACGGCGGCGGCATTGACCGACCAGTCCACCGTCACCGACTCGACTTCCTGCACCTGCTCGATCAGGCGCTGGTTGAGCAAGTAGCCCAGCACCAGCAGTTCAGGCCGCTGGCCCAGGGTCATCAGCGTCACCAGCTCACGCTTGTCGATGAACACCGTGAGTGCACGCTCGTTGGGGATGTGCTGGCGGCGCACGGCACCGGTTTCGTTGACGATGTCGATCTGGCGCGTCAGCGCGCAGGCCGCGTCGGTCAAGCGTGGAAGCTCGGAAAGAGTCATGCGCCAAGTTGACCACAATGCGGCCATGAGCATCGAACGCGAACACATCAGCGGCCTCGTGCTGTGCGGCGGGCGCGGCTCGCGCATGGGCGGCGTGGACAAGGGCTTGCAACTGCTGGGCGGCGCGCCATTGGTGCAGCACGCTCTGCGCCGTTTGCAAGCGCAGGTGGGGCCGCTGATGATCAGCGCCAACCGCAACCTGGACGTGTATGCCGCCCTGGGCCATCCGGTGTGGCCCGACCCATTGGCCGACTATCCCGGCCCGCTGGCGGGCTGGCTGGCGGGGCTGCAAGCGTGCAGCACGCGCTACATGCAAACGGTGCCTTGCGACACGCCCGCCTTCGCGCTGGACTTGGTGGCACGGCTGGCGCAGGCATTGAGGCAAGCCGATGCCGACATCGCCATGGCCGTCACCGTGGAAGACGGTCAAACACAACGCCAGCCCGTCTTCTGTCTGCTCAAGACGACGCTGCAAGGCAGTCTGCGCGCCTACCTTGAATCGGGCCAGCGCAAGATTGACCGCTGGGCCGCGCAACAGCGTTTTGTCGAGGTTCCGTTCGCCGACGCCAGCGCCTTTGCCAACGCCAACACCATGGCCGAATTGGGGCTGTTGCCAACGGTCGCACCTTGAGCGTCAGCAAGCGCGCAGTGCCAAGCGTTGACCCTAACGCGCCAACCTGCTGGCCCCACCATCCTGGCGCGCAAATTCCCATCCACCGGACTGACCAAGGGTTTGCCTGCCCGTCCCATTTATCAGAAAGTTGACTGTGATCAATCGTTTTTTATGGCCCC
The DNA here is from genome assembly GCA_031379155.1 of Rubrivivax sp. Classification (GTDB taxonomy): domain Bacteria; phylum Pseudomonadota; class Gammaproteobacteria; order Burkholderiales; family Burkholderiaceae_C; genus Rubrivivax. Next base: position 9,090 of record JANNEX010000372.1, on the reverse strand, counting down.
GGCGCTGAGCATCACGACCGGGCAGAGTCAGACCCTGCGAAGCACAGCCATGCCGTGCCATTCGCCCATGCTTTACCAGGAGACTTCATGATCAAGTTTGTAAAACGCGCCAGCCTGACGGCCACCGTAGCGGCCATCACCGCGTTGCTCGCTGCGGGCCCCGCCTGTGCTTGGGAGCCCACCAAGCCGGTTGAATTTGTGGTGCCTGCAGGCACTGGCGGCGGTGCTGACCAGATGGCACGCCTGATCCAGGGCATCGTGGTCAAACACAAGCTGATGAAAGAGTCACTGGTCGTCGTCAACAAAAGTGGCGGCGCCGGTGCTGAAGGTTTCCTGGCCATCAAAGAAGCCAAGGGTGACCCGCACAAGCTGGTCATCACCTTGTCGAATCTGTTCACCACGCCCATGGCCACGGGCGTGCCCTTCAACTGGAAGGACATGACACCGGTGTCGATGATGGCGCTGGACCAGTTTGTGTTGTGGGTGAACGCCGAGACGCCCTACAAGACGGCCAAAGAATTCATTGCCGCCGTGAAGGCCGCCGGCCCACTGAAGTTCAAGATGGGCGGCACAGGCTCCAAGCAAGAAGACCAGATCCTCACCGTCGGGCTTGAAAAGGCCACCGGCACCAAGTTCATCTACATCCCCTACAAGGGCGGTGGTGAAGTGGCCGTGCAGCTGGTGGGCAAACACGTGGACGCCACGGTGAACAACCCGATTGAAGCCGTGGCCCAGTGGCGTGCCGGCTCGCTGCGCCCGCTGTGTGTGTTTGACGACCAGCGCATGCCCTACAAAGAAAAGATCACGGCCACGATGTCGTGGAACGACATTCACACCTGCCAAGAAGCCGGCGTGCCCACTGACTACCTGATGCTGCGCGGCATCTTCGCTGCACCCGGCATCAGCGCCGAGCAAGTGGCCTATTACGTGGAGTTGCTCAAGAAGGTGCGTGAGACGCCGGACTGGAAGGACTACATGGAAAAGGGCGCCTTCAACACCACCGCCATGAGCGGCGCTGACTACCGCAAATGGCTGGAAGGTGCAGAAAAGCTGCACCTTCAGTTGATGACCGAAGCGGGCTTCCTGGCCAAGTGAAGCCAGCGGCCGCGCCATCCAGCGCGGCCTTCTTCTTTTTGACCTGCCGCGACGGCGCTACATCCAGCGCCTGGCCCAGACACGCGAACCCGGAGCAGCCCACCATGTCCGACGACTACGCACCCGACACCACCGCCAGCCCCACGGTGGTGGCCAACAACAAGGTCGACGCCTTTGTGGCCGTGCTGCTGTTCATCATGGGCACGGTGGTGGTCTTTGAAGCGCGCCGCCTGGGTGCGGGCTGGTCCAGCGACGGGCCCGGTGCGGGCTACTTTCCGTTCTACATCGGCCTCATCCTGTGCATTGCCAGCCTGGGTATCTTGTTCCAGGCGCTCGCGCCCAAGACCCGCGACACCAGCGCTTTTGTTGACCGCGAACAGCTGGGCCGCGTGCTATCGGTCTTCTTGCCGGCGCTGGTCTACGTGCTGGCTGTCGTGTTCCTGGGCCTGTATGTGGGCTCGGCCATTTACATCGCGCTGTTCATGATCATCCTGGGCAAGTACTCGCCCATCAAAAGCGTGATTGTGGCGGTGGCGGTCAACGCGCTGTTTTTCATGATGTTCGAGGTGTGGTTCAAGGTGCCGCTGTTCAAGGGCTCGCTCGACCCGCTGCACTTCCTGGGTTACTGAAACTGGGCCACTGAAGCGCCCCCAGCCCATCACCACACCCGGAGTTAGACCTCATGCAAGAACTTGGCTCACTGATGCAGGGCTTTGCCGTCGTGCTGACGCCCATGAACATCGGCCTCATGTTCATCGGCATCATCCTGGGCGTGTTGATTGGTGTATTGCCCGGCCTGGGTGGCGCCAATGGTGTGGCCATCCTGCTGCCACTGACTTTCACGATGTCGCCCACCTCGGCCATCGTGATGCTGTCGTGCATTTACTGGGGTGCCTTGTTTGGCGGCGCCATCACTTCCATCCTGTTCAACATTCCGGGTGAGCCCTGGTCTGTGGCCACCACCTTCGACGGTTATCCCATGGCCCAAAAGGGCAAGGCCGGCCAGGCGCTGACAGCGGCTTTCACCTCGTCATTCGTCGGCGCCCTGGTGGCGGTGATCATGATCACCTTCCTGGCCCCGCTGGTGGCCAAGTTCGCGCTCAAATTCGGGGCGCCGGAATTTTTTGCCGTCTACCTGCTGACCTTTTGCAGCTTTGTGGGCATGGGCAAAGGTTCACCCTTCAAGATACTGGTGGCCATGGCGCTGGGCTTTGCGCTGGCCGCCGTGGGCATGGACACGGTCACGGGTCAGTTGCGCCTGACCTTTGGCCAGGCCGAGTTGATGCGCGGCTTCGACTTCCTGATTGCCGTGATTGGCCTCTTTGGCATCGGCGAAATTCTGCTCTCGATGGAAGAAGGTTTGAAGTTTTCGGGCAAGACCGCTCGCATCAACCCCACCGTGGTGTGGGAAACCTGGAAAGAGCTGCCCAAGTACTGGGTGACTTCCATCCGCAGTTCACTGGTGGGCATCTGGATGGGCATCACCCCCGGTGGTGCCACACCCGCTTCATTCATGAGTTATGGCCTGGCCAAGAAGTTCTCCAAGAATGGCGACAAATTTGGCAAAGGTGAGATGGAAGGTGTCATCGCACCCGAGACCGCCGCCCACGCTGCCGGCACGGCGGCGCTGCTTCCCATGCTGGCGCTGGGCATCCCGGGTTCGCCCACCGCAGCCGTACTGCTGGGCGGGCTGTTGATTTGGGGTTTGCAGCCCGGCCCCCTGCTCTTCGTCGAGCAAAAAGACTTTGTCTGGGGCCTGATAGCCAGCATGTACCTGGGCAACCTGGTGGGCTTGATCGTGGTGCTGACCACCGTGCCGCTGTTTGCATCGATCCTGCGCATTCCGTTTTCGATCATCGCGCCCATCATCGTCGTCATCTGTGCCATCGGTGCCTACACCGTGCACAACGCCATGCTCGACATCTGGTTCATGCTGGGCTTCGGTGTCATCGGCTATGTCTTCAAAAAGCTCGACTACCCGCTGGCGCCACTGGTGCTGGCGTTGGTGCTGGGCGACAAGGCCGAAGACTCTTTCCGCCAGGCCATGCTGGTGTCGCAAGGCGACGTGCTGATCATGTGGTCCAACCCGCTGGTGGGCAGCATCACCACGCTGGCGTTGTTGATGCTGTGCTGGCCGCTCATCGGCAAAGCGCTGGCGCTGGTGCGCAAGCCCAAGAAGAATGAGCTGGCTGATCAGCAGCCAGTGGATTGAAGCCAGCGCTAGATCTTGCCGCGCTGTTTTAGGCGGCTCAGCGTCTCCGCTGACAGGTTGAGGTAGGTCGCCAGCTCTTTTTTGGGAATGCGCTCGGCCAGCTCGGGGTGCTTGCGCTCAAAGCGGTGCACACGCCCTGGGCCGTCCAGCAAGTGCAGCGTGATGGTGTGGGCCATGATCTCGCTCATGAGCTGCATCACCTGGTACTCAAAGCTGGCCTTGAGCGCAGCGTGCAGTTCCATGAATTCCGCCCAAGCCGGCAGCGGCAGCTTGGCCACGCGCGCCTTGGTCAAACACACGATGCTGTAGGGCGTGGGCGTGTTCAGACGCCAGGCCGCGTAGCTGGTTTCCATGCCGCCTTCGTCGGTGAAGCGCAAGATCATTTCCTTGGCGTCGGCATTGGCCACCACGCGCTTCAAGATGCCATTCAGCACAAAGTACTGCTGCATCTCGTGCACGCCTTGCGGCAGCAGCGTGTCGCCTTTGCCCGCATCGACGATGAGCAGTTGTTGCTCAAGTTCTTGGCGCTGCGCATCGCTCAGGTCTTTGAGCACGGTGTTGTTGCGCAACTGCAAGTAAATCAGCTGGCGCTCAGGGTGCTTGTTCAGCGGGGTCGAAGTCATCGGGGGCAGCGGCGGCGCAAAGCGCTTGTTTAAATTTCGAAAGTTGACCGGGGTCAATGCCTCGCGCAGCGGCCAATTTCTATCATGCAGGCGACTCTAAAGACCCTGCGCGGCAAGCCGCCGCAAAGGTGCTGCCTGCCCGCACCCTGCTGCACGGCGGCGCAATTGTAAAAGGCCTGACCGGGAGACCCCAGCCATGACCACGGACACCAGCACTGCTGCCACCTCTGCCGCCACCATCGACGGCTTTCACCTGGTCATTGAAGCGCTCAAGCTCAATGACATCAACACCATCTTCGGCCTGCCCGGCATTCCCATCACCGACCTGACGCGCATGGCGCAGGCCGAGGGCATGCGCGTCATCTCTTTCCGCCATGAACAGCACGCCGGCAATGCGGCGGCGGCGGCCGGCTTCCTGACGCAAAAGCCCGGCATCTGCCTGACGGTGTCTGCGCCTGGTTTCCTCAACGGTTTGACCGCGCTGGCCAACGCCACCGTCAACTGCTTTCCCATGATTTTGATCAGCGGCTCGAGTGAGCGCGAGATCGTGGATTTGCAGCAAGGCGACTACGAAGAGATGGACCAGTTGGCCATCGCCAAGCCTTTGTGCAAAGCGGCCTTCCGTGTGCTGCACGCCAACGACATTGGTGTGGGCATGGCACGCGCCATCCGCTCTGCGGTGTCGGGCCGCCCGGGTGGTGTCTATCTGGACCTGCCGGCCAAGCTGTTTGCGCAAACCATGGACGCTGCTGCGGGCCTGGCTTCACTGATCAAGGTGGTGGACCCAGCACCGCGCCAGATCCCTGCCAACGACGCCGTGCAGCGTGCATTGATCCTGCTCAAAGGCGCCAAGAAGCCGCTCATCCTGCTGGGCAAAGGTGCTGCCTACGCGCAGGCCGATGCCGACATTCGCGCGCTGGTCGAAAAGACCGGCATCCCCTATCTGCCCATGTCCATGGCCAAGGGCTTGCTGCCCGACACGCACGAGCTGTCGGCATCGGCCGCGCGCTCTTACGTGCTGGCCGAAGCCGACGTGGTGATGCTGGTGGGCGCGCGCCTGAACTGGCTGCTGTCACACGGCAAGGGCAAGACCTGGGGCGGCGATGCAGCGGCCAAACGCCAATTCATCCAGATCGACATCGCGCCAACGGAGATCGACAGCAACGTGGCCATTGCCGCGCCGCTGATTGGCGACATCGGCTCTTGCGTGGCAGCCCTGTTGGGCGGCATCGGCAACAGCTGGGCCAAGCCGCCGGCCGAGTGGACAGGGGCCATCGCCGAACGCAAGGACAAAAACCTGTCCAAGATGGCCGAGACCCTGGCCAAGAACCCCAGCCCCATGAACTTCCACAGCGCCTTGGGCGCCGTGCGTGATGTCATCAAGGCCCACCCCGACGCCATGCTGGTCAACGAAGGTGCCAACACGCTGGACTTCACGCGCAGCATCGTCGACATGTACCAGCCGCGTAAACGGCTGGACGTGGGCACCTGGGGCATCATGGGCATAGGCATGGGCTTCGCAGTCGCCGCAGCCGTGACCACCGGCAAGCCGGTGATTGCGATTGAAGGCGACAGCGCCTTTGGCTTTAGCGGCATGGAGGTGGAAACCATCTGCCGCTACAACCTGCCGGTGTGCGTGGTGGTCTTCAACAACAATGGCGTCTATCGCGGCACCGACGTGAATGGCTCTGGCGGCGCTGACGTGGCGCCCACGGTCTTCGTCAAGAACGCGCGCTATGACAAGATGATGGAGGCCTTTGGCGGCGTGGGCGTCAACGCCACCACGCCGGCCGAGCTGAAAAAGGCCATGCTCGAAGCCGTGGCCTCGGGCAAGCCCACCCTCATCAACGCCGTCATCGACGAGACGGCGGGTACCGAAAGCGGGCGCATCACCATGCTCAACCCGACCCTCGCAAAGAAGAAATAATCACCGTTTGTATTTCCAGCGCCCGCGCGCATTCCCAGCATCAAAGGACAACCCCATGACCAAAGCCCTGGACGACATCAAGATCATCGACTTCACCCACGTGCAAGCCGGCCCCGCCTGCACCCAGATGCTGGCCTGGTTTGGCGCCGACGTGATCAAGGTCGAGCGCCCCGGCTCGGGTGACGTGACACGCAGCCAGCTGCGCGACATCCCCGACGTGGACGCGCTGTACTTCACCCAGCTCAACAGCAACAAACGCTCGCTGACTTTGGACACCAAGACCAAAGAAGGCAAAGAGATTCTTGAAAAACTGATCAAGGTCAGCGACGTGATGGTCGAGAACTTCGGCCCCGGCGCGCTGGACCGCATGGGCTTCACCTGGGAACACATCCTTTCGCTCAACCCCAAGATGATCCTGGCCTCGGTCAAGGGCTTCTCTGACGGCCACCACTACGAAGACCTCAAGGTCTATGAAAACGTCGCCCAGTGCGCCGGCGGTGCTGCCAGCACCACAGGTTTCTGGGACGGCCCGCCCACCGTCAGCGCCGCTGCCCTGGGTGACAGCAACACCGGCATGCACCTGGCCATCGGCATATTGACGGCGCTGCGCATGCGCGACAAGACCGGCCGTGGCCAGAAGGTGGCTTGCTCGATGCAAGACGCCGTGCTCAACCTGTGCCGCGTGAAATTGCGTGACCAGTTGCGTTTGGATCGTCTGGGCTACCTGGAGGAATATCCCCAGTACCCGCACGGCAAGTTCACCGACGTGGTGCCGCGCGGTGGCAACGCCGGCGGTGGCGGTCAGCCGGGCTGGGTGCTCAAGTGCAAGGGCTGGCAGACGGACCCCAACGCCTACATCTACTTCACCATCCAGGGCCAGGCCTGGGCGCCTATTTGCGACGCTATTGGCAAACCCGAATGGAAGAATGACCCGGCCTACATGACGCCCAAGGCGCGCCAGCCACACATCACCGCCATCTTCGCCACCATTGAAGAGTGGTTGCAAGACAAGACCAAGTTCGAGGCTGTCGATATCCTGCGCAAGTTCGACATTCCTTGCGCGCCCGTGATGTCGATGAAAGAGCTGTCGGTCGACCCGTCTTTGCGTGCCAGCGGCACCATCGTGGAAGTGCCGCACAAGGCGCGTGGCCCTTATCTGACGGTGGGCAGCCCGATCAAGTTCTCAGAGATGAAGGTCGAAGTCACGGCCTCGCCGCTGCTGGGTGAACACACCGACGAAGTGTTGGCCGAACTGGGCTACAGCGCCGACAAGATCGCCACGCTGCATGCGGCTAAAGCCGTCTGAGCGAGAGCACGCGCGTGTCACAAGCCCTTGACCTGCAAGAACTGGTGGCCGGCGCTGGCGACGCCATCATGGCTTGTGACGCCAAGGGCACGGTGATTTTGTGGAACGCTGCCGCCCAGCGCATCTTTGGCCACAGTGCCGAAGAGGCCCTGGGCCAGTCGCTGGACATGATCATTCCTGTGCGTCAGCGCCAGCGGCACTGGGACGGCTACCACCAGACCATGGCCACCGGCATTACCAAGTACGGCAGCGATTTACTCAAGGTGCCTGCCCTGCACAAAAACGGGCACACCCTGTCCATCGCCTTTACGGTGTCGATGCTGCATGGCGCTGACGGCAAAGTCAGCGCCATCGTGGCCATCGTGCGTGACGAATCCAAACGCTTCGCCGAAGACCGCGAATTGCGCAAGCGCTTGATGGAACTTGAGGCGCAGGCCAAGGCCGCAGCCTCGTGACACGCGCGCCGCAGCGCGACCCAGGAGAAACGCTGTGAGCCAGGCCTTGACGGGAGTGCGCATCCTCGACTTCACGCACGTGCAGTCGGGCCCCACCTGCACGCAGTTGCTGGCCTGGTTTGGTGCCGACGTGATCAAGGTCGAACGCGCCGGTGAAGGCGACGCCACACGTGGCCAGTTGCGTGACATTCCCGGTGTGGACAGCCTGTACTTCACCATGCTCAACCACAACAAGCGCTCTATCACGCTGGACACCAAAAAGGCCAAGGGCCGCGAGGTGCTGGACGCGCTGATCAAGACTTGCGACGTGCTGGTGGAGAACTTTGCCCCCGGTGCACTCGACCGCATGGGCATTACCTGGGAGCACATCCAGGCCATCAACCCCCGCATGATCGTGGCTTCGATCAAAGGCTTTGGGCCCGGCCAGTACGCGCAGTGCAAGGTCTACGAAAACGTCGCCCAGTGCGCCGGCGGCGCGGCCTCCACAACAGGCTTTGACGACGGCCCGCCCATGGTCAGCGGCGCCCAAATTGGCGACAGTGGCACCGGCTTGCACCTGGCGTTAGGCATCGTCGCCGCGCTGTACCAGCGCAACAGCACAGGCCGTGGCCAGCAGGTGCTGGCGCCCATGCAAGACGCCGTGCTCAACCTGTGCCGCGTCAAGCTGCGTGACCAGCAAAGGCTGGAACGCACCGGCACCCTGCACGAATACCCGCAGTACCCCGACAGCCACTTTGCCGACGCCGTGCCACGCGCCGGCAATGCATCCGGCGGCGGCCAGCCCGGCTCCATCCTGAAGTGCAAGGGCTGGGAGACCGACCCCAACGCCTACATCTACTTCATCACCCAGGCCGCCGTGTGGCCCGCCGTGTGCAAAGTGATAGGCGAAGAGGGCTGGATCAGCGACGAAGCCTACGCCACGCCGGGTGCGCGCTTGCTGCACTTGAAGCCCATCTTCAAGCGCATTGAAAAATGGACCATGAGCCTGGACAAGTACGCCGTCATGGAGATCCTGAACAAACACGACATTCCCTGCGGACCGATTCTGTCGATGAAAGAAATCGCCGCCGATGAGTCTTTGCGCCAGACCGGCACCATCGTTGAGGTAGACCACCCCACACGCGGCAAGTACCTCAGCGTGGGCAATCCCATCAAGATGAGCGACAGCGCCACAGTGGTGACGCGCTCACCCCTGCTGGGCGAACACACCGACGAAGTACTGACGCAACTGGGCTTCAGCGCGGCAGACCTGGCCGCGCTGCGCGCCGATCGCGTGATCTGAACATCGAGACAGAACCATGAACCGACAGGTCATTCCAATCGCCGCCGCCGACGCTGCCATCGACGCAGACAGCATGCGCAAACGCAAACGCCAGGCGCCCAAAGGCCGGCGTGTCGACGACAGCGCGTTGGCCGAAGTGGTGGCGCTGCTGGGCGGCGCGTCACGCCAGCGAGACCTGCTGATCGAACAC